>JAUVZV010000020.1 GCA_030602375.1 Chloroflexota bacterium
TCGGTATGGAATACCGCAGCAAGCCACCGGGACGATATGTGCCGTCGGACCAACTCGAATGCCCTATGCTCGGGCTATCTCAAGTGTTGGTTATCTATCTTCACTCTTAAGCGGACTAATGGCTGAACTATATGGGGAGGAGAAAAACCCAGCAGGTTAAAACCTCAAGGGAATAGAGATAATGATACCAAAAGAAAATGATGAAAGCGTAAACAATGAAGTAGAGACAGAAGCTGCTGAAGTAGAGGGTGTAGAATCTCAAGCCAAGACACTGGAGGAGGAGAGGGCAAGGGCGGAGAGCTATCTAGCTAACTGGCAAAGGGCTCAGGCGGACTTAATTAACTACAAGCGGCGTTCTGAGCAGGAAAAGGAGGAGATTACCAAGTTTGCCAATTCCTCACTGATGTTAAGCCTTTTGCCGATTTTAGATGATTTGGAGCGAGCTCTGGCGGCGATACCACCTGAGCTAGCCGAACTTAGCTGGGTTGATGGCATCAAGCTCATTGAACGCAAGCTACGCTCAAATTTGGAGGCACAGGGACTGGCTGAGATTAAGGCAGTGGGCGAAGCTTTTGACCCGACCCTTCATGAAGCAGTGATGCAAGGGGAAGGTGATGAGGGGATGGTCATTAGCGAACTGGAAAAGGGTTATAAGTTTCATGATAGGGTTATTCGTCCAACTATGGTAGTAGTGGGCAGTGGTAAAAAGAGAGAGAGGTAAGGAGGGATAAACCATGGCTAAGGTTATAGGTATTGATTTAGGCACCACCTTTTGCGGGGTAGCGGTAATGGAAGCCGGGGAACCGGTGGTCATTGCCAATGCTGAGGGTGGTCGCATTACTCCTTCAGTAGTTGCGGTGAGCAAAAATGGTGAGCGCCTGACAGGGACGGTGGCCAAACGTCAGGCAATCACCAATCCGGATAATACTATCTTCAGTATCAAGCGTCTGATGGGGCGTAAGTACGATGAACCTACGGTGGAGGATGACCGTACCCTTTTGCCCTATAAAATAACCAAAGCCCCTAACGGTGACTGCAAGGTGGTAATGGGGAATAAGGAGTATAGCCCGCCGGAAATTTCGGCGATGATTCTGCAGAAGCTTAAAGCCGATGCTGAGGCTTACTTGGGGGAGAAGATTGCTGAGGTTGTTATTACTGTGCCAGCCTATTTTAATGACAGTCAGCGCCAGGCAACCAAGGATGCTGGCAAGATAGCCGGGCTTGAGGTGCTGCGAATCATTAACGAGCCGACGGCGGCTTCACTGGCTTACGGGCTGGATAAAAGGAGTGAAGAGACTATCGCTGTCTTTGACCTCGGTGGTGGCACCTTTGATATCTCTATCCTGGAACTGGGTGAAGGCACCTTCCAGGTAAAGTCAACCAATGGTGATACTCACCTCGGTGGTGATGACTTTGACCAGGGGGTTATGGGCTGGCTTTGTGATGAATTCAAGCGAGACCAGGGGATAGACCTGCGGCAGGACAAGATGGCGCTGCAGCGCCTTAAGGAGGCTGCGGAAAAGGCTAAATGTGAGCTTTCGACGGTGCAGCAGACCGAAGTAAACCTGCCTTTTATTACTGCTGATGCCAGTGGACCCAAGCACCTTAATATCACCCTCACCCGGTCTAAGCTGGAGCAACTGGTTATGGACCTGGTGGAGAAAACCCTGGGTCCCTGTAAGCAAGCACTGGATGATGCCGGGAGGACGCCATCCCAGATTGATGAAGTGGTGCTAGTTGGTGGGCAGACCAGAATGCCACTGGTGCAGCAGAAAGTAAAGGAGTTCTTCGGCAAAGATGCCCATAAGGGAGTAAATCCCGATGAGGTAGTAGCCATAGGGGCGGCTATTCAGGCGGGGGTGCTTAAAGGTGAGGTTAAGGATGTCCTTCTGCTTGATGTTACCCCGCTCACCCTGGGGATTGAGACCCTCGGTGGCGTGGCCACCCCTCTTATTCCACGCAATACTACCATTCCCACCTCCAAGAGTCAGATTTTTAGTACTGCCGCTGATAATCAACCCAGCGTGGAAATCCACGTTCTTCAAGGCGAGCGGCCGATGGCAGTTGATAACCGAACCTTGGGGCGGTTTATACTTGATGGTATCCTGCCGGCACCAAGGGGTATACCTCAGGTTGAGGTCACCTTTGATATAGATGCCAATGGTATTCTCGCGGTTAAGGCTCACGATAAGGGCACCGGTAAGGAGCAGAAAATTACCATTACTGCTTCAAGCGGTCTCTCTAAGGAAGAGGTTGAGAAGCTGCAGCGAGAAGCGGAAATGCATGCTGCTGAAGATGCCAAGCGCAAAGAGGAGGTAGAAGCACGCAACGCTGCTGATACCCTAGCTTATACTGCGGAAAAGATCCTAAGAGAGCAGAAGGATAAGATACCCTCAGAGCTAAATCAAGAGGTGGAAAGCAGGGTGGCGGCGGTGCGCTCGGCACTACAGGGCAGCGATATTGAGGCACTACGACGGGCAACTCAGGAACTAAATGAAGTCTTGCAGAAGGTAGGGGCTGCTATCTATCAGCAACCACCACCGGGCGGTGAGACACCCCCGGGTGGTGAGGGAAAACCCGGTGGTGAGGAAGGCACCGTTGAGGGTGAATTCCGAGAGGTCTAGAAACAAATGGCGACTAGGCGGGATTATTATGAAATCCTGGGCTTGGACAGAAATGCCAGTGATGCTGAGATAAAGCGGGCGTTTCGTAAATTGGCTTTTCGGTATCACCCTGACCATAACCATGAAGATGGGGCTGAGGAGAGATTTAAGGAGATAAGTGAGGCTTACGAAGCCCTCTCCGACCCGGAGAAGCGCGCTGCCTATGATCGCTTTGGGCATAGTGGCATGGAGGGGTTTTTCGGACGGGACTTTGAAGGCTTTGGCTTTGGTGGCTTGGGTGATATTTTTGACACCTTTTTTGGCGGTATGGCTAGTGCCACTCGCCAAGCACCACGCCGTGGCGCTGACCTGCACTACCAGATTGCCATCACCTTTGAGGAAGCTGCCTTTGGTGTCGACAAAGAAATAAATATATCCCGTATTGAGAACTGCTCCCTTTGCGGTGGTACCGGCAGTAAGCTAGGTAGCAACCCCTTGAGGTGCCCTAATTGTAATGGTAGCGGGCGGGTACGCCGGGTTCAGCAGAGTATCTTTGGTCGCTTTACTAATATTACCACCTGTCCTCAGTGCCAGGGTGAGGGCAGGATTATTGGTGAACCCTGTCCTCAGTGCCGTGGTAAAGGTAAGGAGGGGAAGAGGAGGACGATATCAGTCAAAATCCCGGCTGGTGTTGAGGACAGCTCACAAATACGCCTCACTGGGGAGGGTGAAGCCGGGTCAAGGGGTGGTCGGGCAGGCAATCTGTATGTTTCTCTGGCGGTTAAACCTCACCCTTATTTTGTCCGCGACGGTGATGACATCCATTTTAAGCTAAAAGTTAACTTTGCTCAGGCCGTCCTTGGTGCTGAAGTTGAGGTGCCTACCCTAAATGATAAGACCAGACTCAGAATCCCGGCTGGGAGCCAAACGGGTAGAGTCTTCCAACTAAAGGGTCAGGGTATTCCTCATCTCCACCGGGGTGGTCGTGGTGACCTTTTGGTGACGCTGCTTTTGGCTACCCCCAAGTCACTAAGTAAAAGGCAGCGCCAGCTATTTGAAGAACTGGCTCAAAGTTTTGACTCAGATAAAGGTGAGTGAAAGAACCCTAAGTTAAGAACGTCCCTGATGCCTGAAGATGGAAGCTAGTTTCCACTTCCGACCGACTAGCTCGTGCCTTGATTCAGCTGCCATCAGATCAGAGGCTGCGCGGCGGGGGTCAACACCTTCATATAGTACCTGATAAATTTTTTCGGTAATTGGCATCTCAAGCCCGATTTTTTGGGCAATATCTAGGGCAGCAATTGTGGTGCTTACCCCTTCGGCTACCCCATTCATGGAACTGGTTATTTCTTTAAGTTGGCGGCCCTTGGTCAGTTCCACTCCCACATAGTGGTTTCGGCTGAGTGGGCTGGAACAGGTGGTAATCACATCACCCAAACCAGCTAATCCGGAAAAAGTAAGCGGGTTGGCTCCGAGGGCAACCCCCAGGGCGGTTATCTCGGTGAGTGCCCGGGTGACAAAGGCTGCCTTGGCATTGTCGCCATAGCCAAGGCCATCAGCAATACCGGCACCCAAGGCAACGATATTTTTTAAGGCACCTGCTAGCTCCACACCGGTAACATCGGTATTGGTGTAGACACAGAGTCGGGGTGTTGCCAGCAGTTTCTGGGCGATTCGAGCTACAGCTTCGTCTTCGGCAGCAACGACGGTTGCCGCAGGTAAGCCGCTTAAAATCTCCCGGGAAAGATTAGGACCAGAAAGTACACAGATATTGGACCAGTAGCGAGGGTCTATCTCATCGGCAATTACCTGGGACATGCGCTTGTTGGTGCCAATTTCTAAGCCCTTGGCAGCACTTATCACCAACATTGACTGGGTAAGGTAGTCTCTAATTAACCTTGCGTTCTGGCGCATCCTCTGTGATGGCACCGCCAGGATTATCGTCTTTGCCCTGTCCAGTGCTTCGCCTAGTGAACTGGTAATAAGTAGCCGGGGAGGGAAAGTAGCATGAGGTTGTAGGGATGGGTCGGGGCCGGCATTTTTAAGTTTGGAGGCTTCTTTCTCGGTACGTGCCCATAACCTGACCTCCCGTCGATTGCGGGCCAAAACCACTCCCAGGGTTATCCCCCAGTTAGTGATTCCAATGATAGCAATCCGGGGCATATCTTACTTCCTGCCCTCCATTGGTTATAGTTTAGGAACTTGTCTTACCGGTCGGGGAGGTCGGTTGGAGCTTTAGCCTTGACCTTTAAGATTAGGGGGACTCAGATTGGGTTATTGGTGTAGCCTTTTCTCCCAGTTTGTGCTCCTTACCTTTTAAAAGCCTGGCTATATTCTCGCGGTGCATAAAAATAACTACTAGGGTACCTGCCAAAGCATAAAACAGGTATTCAATAGGGAAGCCATTCATGATGGTCAGCGGCACCAATATTGTATAGGTGCCTACTGTCCCGGCGATGGAGCCCAGTGAGGCGTATCTGGTTAGGCCAGCACCAAGGATTAGAACCTCACCACCAAATATGGCTGCTGCGGGACATAAGGCAATAAGTCCACCAAAGAAGGTAGCTACCCCACTCCCGCCGTGAAATTTTAGGAATACAGGCCAGACGTGTCCTGTCACTGCTGCTAGAGCTGCCAGAGCTTGAGCGCCCGGCAAGAGCCACCATACTTTAGAACCATCAACCAGTATATAGTTGGTACCGAATATTAGTCCAGCAAGGATTACTGCTAACACCCCTTTTGATATATCCAGTAGGGCTACAACTGTTGCTGCTTTATGACCCACTGCTCGGAGTACATTGGTTGCCCCGGTTTTGCCACTGCCCCACTGCCTGAGGTCAACCTTTGCCTGGCGCCTCGCTATCAAATGGCCAAAGGGGATGGAACCTAGGAGGTATCCAAGAACCACAACAGCAATAAAATTGGCGATTAGCATAGTTTACCCCCTTGATTTGAAGACTAGGCGAAGTGGAGTGCCGCTAAAACCAAATGCTTGGCGTAACCTGTTCTCCAAGTAGCGTCGGTACGAGAAATGGATTAACCTTTCATCGTTAGCAAAGAAGACAAAGGTCGGTGGGTTTACCTCAGTCTGGGTAGCATATAGAATCTTGAGCCGCTTATTGCCGACTCGCGGTGGAGGGTGTCTGCCTAGTGCCTCTTGAAGTATACTATTGACCTCGGCAGTGGATACCCGTTTAAGCCTCTCTTGGTATACCTGGGATGCCTGGGGTATGATCTTATCTATGCCTTGCCCAAATTTAGCTGAGGTATAAACTGGGGGGGCATAAGTCATAAACTTGAGCCGGCTCCTGATGTAGTTAGTACATCTGGTTGTGCTCTTTTCGGTAACCAGGTCCCACTTATTAACCACCAGCACCATCCCTTTTAATGCTTGCTCGATATAGCCAGCAATGTGCATGTCTTGAGCGGTAAGCAACTCGCTAGCATCCAGAACAAGCAGTACCACATCTGCCCGCTCAATAGCCCTTAAGGCGCGGATTACACTATACCGCTCTACCCCAGCTCCTAACCTGCCGCGCCGTCTTATACCAGCGGTGTCAATAAGTAACACATTTTGCCCACCAAAGTCAAGTAAAGTATCTATGGCATCACGGGTGGTGCCTGGGATATCATCAACAATGACCCGCTCCTCACCAAGGAGCCTGTTTAGGAGCATTGACTTACCCACATTAGCTCTACCTACGATAGCCACCTTCATAATCTCTGGTTCAGCCTCAAGCGGTGGCGGTGTTGGTGTAAGGGAGCTAATCCTATCCAGTAGCTCAGCAACATTGCGATTGTGGTAAGAGCTAATGGCAAACGGCTCACCTAAGCCTAACTGGTAAAACTCAGCTGCTTGGCTCTCCAGTTGGTCATTATCGGCTTTGTTAGCCACCAGCAGTATTGGCTTATTTGTCTTGCGCAGCATGTTGGCAATGTCCAGGTCGGAAGCGGTTAAACCGTCCTTTACGTCTACCAAAAAGATAATGGCATCAGCTTCGCTAATAGCGGCTTCTACCTGCTCCTTAACCCCCTGGGTAATAACAGAGTCAGGCTCTACTTCAAGGCCACCGGTATCAATCAGAACAAATTGAGCCCCATGCCAGGAAACATCAGCAAAGATGCGGTCACGGGTGGTTCCTGGCAGGTCGGCAACAATGGCTAAGGGTTTGCCCACCACTCGATTTAAGAGGGTTGACTTACCTACATTTTGCCTGCCGATAATGGCCACAATCGATTTACTTACACTCACTGCCAAAAGCCCCTTATAAATAGAGTCCCTTACCTCAAGTAAATAACTTGTCATCTTACTTCTGCCAACTGTGGTGCCAACCGCAGGCTGGGAGGTTCAATCCCGGTTCGGGCAATCTTCCCCAGCTCACTGATGCTCTCTCTGAAATCCTGAATAAAGGCGTTATATTCCATAACAAATCTATTATATTGCTCGGTAATTTCCAGCGGAATTGCAATACTTTTGGCTATCTCGTGAAATTGCTCCACAAATTCGTAATAGTGGGTATTCATCAGCCACAGTTCATTTAAGTAGATAGGCAGGTAGATTGAAAAGCGGCGTATTCTGATGTCACCCTCCATCCTCTCCACGAAGCTAGAGCACCAGGTATTGAAAATACGCTTTGACATATCACACGCCCGTGCCCAGTCCCATAGTTTGGGTTCATCAACATTAAATAGGCTATCAATAATCATAAAGATAGAGATGGAGGAATCGCCCATAAAGCGGCGGTTAAAATATCCGACCAGTTGCCGGAACTTTATTGAAGAGAGTTCAAGACTCCTCTCTCTGGCCAAAAATACCGTCACCACCAAGCCAATGACCAAAATACTAGCCAGTGTCAGGGTCAGGACCTCAATTGGCCATTCATTAAATGTGCCAATTATCGCCAGCACCGTTATCAGGATTGGGCTCCAACCCCAGCTTATCATAGTTCTTAGCATTATAGCCTATCTCCTCTAACGATAGCTGGCTATCTCCAGCCCGCCCAACATTTCATTAAGTATCGCCTTCTCCAGGTGCATCCGGTTCTCAGCCTGCTCAAAGACTACCGACTTTGGACTATCCAGGATGTCCTCTGATACCTCCTCACCGCGGTGGGCAGGGAGGGGGTGCATTAATATAGCATCCTCTGAGGCTAAAGACAAGAGGTCCATATTTACCTGGTAACCGGAAAATGCCTTACGCCTGAGTTTAGCCTCAGCCTCTTGCCCCATGCTTGTCCAAACATCAGTGTAGATAACATCAGCCCCACGAGCTGCCAGGTTTGGGTCCTCAGTGCAGAGTATCTCACTCTCAGCAGCATATTCTTGAGCCAGATGCAATATTTCCTCTTTGACACTATAGCCGGGTGGAGAAGCAATCCTGAAGTTAACCCCGGTGAGTGCCGTTGCCAGCATGAGGCTGTGAGCTACGTTGTTACCATCACCAATAAAGGCTAGGGTAAGTCCCTGAAGTTCACCCTTCTTTTCATAAATGGTAAAAAGGTCAGTTAGCGCCTGGCAGGGGTGCTCAAGGTCGGAGAGGGCATTTATCACCGGCACCTGGGAGTAATCTGCCAGGGTTTCCAGCGTCTGGTGGGAAAAGGTTCTGGCGGCAATAATGTCTACGTAGCGGCTAAGCACTCGGGCGACATCAGGGACTGACTCACGCTTACCCAAGCCAACCTCACTCGGGGAGAGGTAAACTACTTGCCCTCCTAACTTCCGCATCGCTATCTCAAAGCTAACCCGGGTCCTAAGTGAAGGCTTTTCAAAGATGAGGGCTAGCACTTTCCCCGTAAGCTGAGAAAGCCGGTCTTCAGCTTTTAGGTCTACAGCCGCCTGTATCAGCCGGTAAATATCCTCGCTAGTTAAATCGGCAACAGAGAGT
Source organism: Chloroflexota bacterium (assembly GCA_030602375.1). GTDB lineage: Bacteria > Chloroflexota > Dehalococcoidia > Dehalococcoidales > JAUVZV01 > JAUVZV01. The sequence goes on from JAUVZV010000020.1 coordinate 8,488, forward strand.
AAATCTTTCCCCTTCAAAAAAGCTCCTCAACTTTCTATTTTGTGCCGTATAGTATAACACGAAAAAATAACTAATCAAACTCTGATATAATGAGATTATGCCAAAACCGAGACTGATTCTCATTGATGGTAATGCCCTGGTGCATCGTGCTTTCCACGCCCTGCCGCCACTCACGGTAAGTAAGAGCGGCGAGATGGTAAATGCCGTTTATGGCTTCGCCTTAATGCTCTTAAAGGTGGTCGGTGAACTGAAACCCAGCCACTATGCCATTGCCTTTGATATGAAAGCACCCACCTTCAGACACGAGCTTTTTGCCCAGTACAAGGCACAGCGACCCGCAATGCCAGAGGAACTGGCAAGTCAGCTGGGAAGGGTAAGGGAGCTCGTAGATGCCCTCCACATTCCGGTCTTTGAACTTGAGGGCTATGAAGCGGATGATGTCCTGGGTACTTTAAGCCGCCAAGCCTCGGATAAGGGCATTGAAACCATCATTGTTAGCGGTGATGCTGACATCATGCAGCTGGTGTCAGGTAAGGTAAAGGTACTCTATCCCAAGTCGAGGCGCAGTTTCAGCGATACCATGCTCTATGACGAAGCGGCGGTAAGCCAGAAATACGGGGTTAGGCCGGAGCAGATTTCAGACTTTAAGGCACTGGTAGGTGACCCCTCGGATAATATCCCCGGTGTCCCTAGTATTGGTCCAGTAGCCGCGGCTAAACTACTTGGCCAATTTAAATCATTAGAGCAAATCTATGCCCATATTGACAAGGTAACCCCAGCCAAGCTTCAGGCTCTGTTGGAAGAACATGAAGACCTGGCTCGTCGTAGCAAGGAACTGGCTACCATCGTTACCCGGACACCAGTTACCCTTAACCTTGATGACTGCCGCGTCAGCCATTATGACCGCAGTCGCCTCAGTGAGCTTTTCCGTGAGCTTGAGTTTTATAGCCTCTTACCCAAGTTGTCGGCATTGGGTGAGGCAATATCCGAACCTCAACTTGAGGCTAAGCCATCTCGGGGTGTTTATCATATTATTACTACCTGCCCCGACCTTGATGAGCTTATAAACAAACTTCAGGCGGTTGGAGCCTTTGCCTTTGACCTTGAGACGACAAGCCTGGATGCTATGTCGGCTCAAATAGTAGGCATATCTGTATCAAAAGCCCCGGGGGAAGGCTACTATATCCCGCTGGGTCACGCAGTCTTGAGCAGACTTAAGCAATTGCCGCTTTTGGAAGTCATAAATAGACTGAAGCCTCTCTTTGAAGATAGGGTTATTTTAAAATTTGCCCATAACGGCAAGTATGATATGGTAGTTTTGGCTGAGCAGGGGGTGGTGGTGAATAATCTTGCCTTTGACACCATGCTGGCTTCATACCTTTTGAGCGAAAAATCTTTAAACTTAAAGAATCTGGCTTTCACCAAGCTGGGCATTGAAATGACACCGATCACCGACCTTATTGGCTCGGGGGCAAAGAAACTTTCTTTCTCTCAGGTAGAGGTGGAAAAAGCTGCCCAGTACGCCGCCGCTGACGCTGATATCACCCTGAGCCTTAGAGAGCTTCTAGAAGAGGAGCTAAAATCCCAAGGGCTATGGCAGCTATTTTCAGAGGTTGAAATGCCGCTGGTTGAGGTTCTGCTGAGCATGGAAAGAAACGGCGTGGCGCTAGATAGGGATTTACTGCGGCAGATGTCGCAACGCCTCGGTGAGCAGCTGATTAGGCTTGAGATTGAGATATACAGTAATGTTGGGCACCAGTTCAACATCAATTCGCCTCAACAAATAAGTTCAGTTCTATTTGAGGAGCTTGGACTTGAGCCAGCCCGCAAGACCAAGGGCGGTTATTCCACCGGGGCTGCTATTTTAGAGGAGTTACGCGGCGTACACCCGGTTATAGAACGAATTATAGACTACCGCCAGTTAGCCAAGCTCAAATCAACCTATATTGATACCCTGCCGGGACTAGTGAATCCAAAAACAGGTCGGCTGCATACCAGCTTTAATCAGACACGTACTGCTACCGGTCGGCTGTCTTCAAGTGACCCGAATTTGCAAAATATTCCAGTGCGTGGTGAGTTGGGCAACGAAGTAAGGCGGGCTTTTATTGCTGCCCAAGGGAGTCGCCTTCTAGCTGGAGACTACTCGCAGATTGACCTTCGGGCTCTGGCACACCTATCTCAGGATGAAAACCTCCTCAGCGCCTTCAAGCGGGACGAGGATATCCATGCTGCTACTGCGGCGCAGGTCTTTGGCACAGACGCCTCGAAGGTAACACCGGATATGCGCCGGGTGGCAAAAACGATTAATTTTGGCGTCATCTATGGCATGAGTGAATATGGGCTGGAACAGGCAACGGAACTTTCGCGGGAAGAAGCTGCCCAGTTTATCGCCTCCTATTTTGAAAAATACCCTGGGGTAAAAAGATACCTTGAGGCGACCAAAAAGCAGGCTAGAGACCTGGGTTATGTTGAGACTCTTTTAGGCCGAAGGCGCTTTATCCCCGAGATTAACTCCTCTAACCGACAGGTGAGGGAAGCGGCGGAGCGCATGGCAATAAATATGCCGGTGCAGGGTACCTCAGCCGATATCATCAAGATAGCCATGATTAATCTCCACCGGGAAATGGGAAGGTTAAAACTTAAGAGCAAGATGCTGCTTCAGGTACACGATGAGCTTATCTTTGAGGTACCTCAGGGTGAGTTTGAGATAATGCTCAAGCTGGTACCCGAGATAATGTCCGCCGCAATTGAGATTAGCGTACCGCTGAAGGTGGATGTTAAGTTCGGCAATAACTGGGGAGAGATGGAGTAAAAATGCCTGAACTTCCCGAAGTAGAAACCATAAAAAATGAGCTTGAACCATTTCTTATCGGACACCGCATTACCGGCATTACCCTTTGCTGGGAAGGGATAGTCAGAGAGCCTTCGCCTCAGGAGTTTTGTTCTCGTCTTGTCGGACAAAGGGTGACCGGGATAACCAGACGGGGTAAGTATCTGCTCTTTCACCTTGATGGTGGGATTTTGATTATCCATCTCAAGATGACCGGTTCTTTGCTCCTTAAACAAGGCACAGCGCAGCTTGACCGCTTTATCCGCGCTATAATCTACCTTGACGGAGGGGTGGCGATTTACTTTCGTGACCCGCGCAAGTTTGGGGTAATGCGGCTGGTCAGGGATGCTAGTCCTGTTATCGGCAATCTCGGTCCTGAGCCGTTGGAAGATGATTTTTCAGCGCAAGTCCTGGCTGAACGCCTTCAAAAGCGCAAAGCACCGCTAAAGGCTATCTTAAATGACCAGAGCCTGGTTGCTGGCATCGGTAATATGTATGCTGATGAAGCCCTATTTTCGGCTCGTATCCACCCGCAAAGGTCAGGGAGTAGCCTGTCTCCTGATGAGGTTAAGCGACTCCACCGCAGCATCAGGCAGGTGCTACAAGGGGCGATTAATGATAAAGGGGCTAGCGTTAATACTTATTTTCGTCCCAGTGGGGAAAAGGGTACCGCGCACTTTGAGTTTCGGGTTGCCCACCAGGGTGGTAAGCCCTGTCCTCGGTGCGGCACTCCCATTGAGCGTATCACGGTTCGGGGTCGTGGCACTTACTTTTGTCCTAGATGCCAGCGGTTTAATTACAGGATTGGCAAGTATCGTTTTAGCTCATAATCAGTTACCTGGGTTCGATAGGTGTCCCACTCTATCTTCTTGTTCTTGACAAAATTTAAAAAGACATGGTCACCTAAGGCTTTCCTCACCAGCTCACTCTTCTCGGTTAGCTCAATGGCTTCCCAGAGACTGCCGGGCAGGGTTCCAATGCCTCGTTTCTGTCTTTCCTCATCCGACATCTCATAGACATTCTCTTCTACCGGCTCAGGTAGCTCATATCCTTTCTCAATCCCTTCCAGCCCCGCCGCCAGCATGACACTGAAGGCGAGATACGGGTTGCAGGCTGGGTCAGGAGACCTCAGTTCTATCCGGGTAGCCTCTTCTCTGCCTGGCTTATACTCCGGGATCCTTATCAGGTCAGCACGGTTTCTCCGCGCCCAGGAAAGATATACCGGGGCTTCATAGCCAGGGACTAGACGCTTATAGGAATTGACCCACTGGTTAGTAATGGCGGTGATTTCCGGGGCGTGCCGCAGAAGCCCGGCGATATAACACTTAGCTACCTTGGAGAGGTGGTACTTATCACTTTCGTCAAAAAAGGCATTCTTATCACCCTTGAACAGTGACTGGTGGGTATGCATACCGCTACCATTGACGCCAAAAACCGGTTTGGGCATAAAGGTGGCATAGACCCCGTTCCTGAGGGCGACCTCCTTGACTACCAGTCGGTAAGTCATCACGTTATCGGCCATACTTAAGGCATCAGTATACCTCATATCTATCTCATGCTGGCTGGGGGCTACCTCATGGTGGGAGTATTCAACCCCAATCCCCAACTCCTCAAGGGCGAGTGATGTCTCCCGCCTCAGGTCAGTGGCTACATCAAGCGGCGTCAGGTCAAAGTAACCCCCGGCATCCAAAGCTTGAGTTCTAGTTGAATCCTCAAAGTAGAAGTACTCAAGCTCCGGTCCGACATAGAGGGTATAGCCAAGTCCAGCTGCCCGTTTCAGGTTTCTCTTTAAGACATACCTTGGGTCACCTTCAAAAGGCTCACCCCCGGGTTTCTTGATGTCACAGAACATCGTCGCCACGGCATGTTCCTTGGGCCTGCAGGGGATAAGAATGAAGGTAGTGGGGTCAGGCACAGCCAACATATCGCTTTCATCAATTCGGGCATAGCCCTCGATTGAGGAGCCATCAAATCCCATCCCGTCTTCAAGGGCTGCTTCCAGTTCCTCAACGGTGATGGCAAAGCTCTTTAGGAAACCCAAAATATCTGTAAACCATAGTCTAATAAATTTTACCCCGTGCTCCTTGACTGTCTTGAGAACGTGTTCTTTGGCGTCCATCGGTCCCCTATCCTTCATGGTAGTTTTAACCTCCTTAATTTAACTATAGCACCGGTCTCTCCACTTCCGCCAGTTCGAGTCCGGATAACATCTCCAGGAAGGATGAAAATCTTCCTGTCTCCTATTCTATCAGTTTTGGCAACTTGAAAGATAGTATCAACACCAGTTAATATGATTTAAATCATAGTCACAGTTTTTCTTTATTTGGGTCTAGAATGACGTGGAATACATCGTTATTTTACTTCTGGCACTCATCGTTGACCTCACTTTAGGGGAACTTCCTTCACCCTTCCACCCCGTCGCTTGGCTGGGGAAGCTTATCCAGCTTGAAGTAAAGATTGCCCCGCGCCAGGGGAAGTGGGCGCGACTCCTTTGTGGCACTCTTATGGTATTGGGGACTGTTGCTCTCTTGGCCTTGCCCAGTTACTTTCTCCTTGCCTATCTTGCCGGGGTAAATCAAATCGTCTATATCTTGGTGGCGGCTATTCTTTTAAAAGTAACCTTCTCCATTAAGGGGCTGAGAAAGGCTGCTTTGAGCGTGAAGAGGGCTCTGGAGGCAAAAAATCTGATGGGGGCGCGGAGGGAGGTAAAATCTCTGGTCAGCCGGGATGCTACTAAGCTTGGTGAGCCGCACCTTGTATCAGCTACGGTAGAGTCGGTAGCCGAAAATCTCAGCGATAGTTTTGTCGCCCCCCTGTTTTACTTTATAATCTTTAGTGTACCCGGGGCCATAGCCTATCGGGTGGTGAATACCTTTGATGCCATGATTGGCTATCATGGGGAGTATGAGTACTTGGGGAAATTTGCCGCCAGGCTGGATGACGGACTCAATTTTATCCCGGCGCGAATTTCGGGGGTACTCTTGGTGCTGGCTTCCTATCTCTTGAAAAAAGATGGCCGCAGGGCGTGGCAGGTGATGTTCCGTGACCACGGCAAAACCCCTAGTCCCAACGCTGGCTGGCCGATGAGTGCCGTTGCTGGTGCGCTTGAGGTGAGGCTGGAGAAGATAGGGTATTATCGCTTGGGTGATAAGGGTAGCCCCTTGTCCCCAGGGTTAATCTCCTCCGGGATAAGGCTTGTTTATTCAGCTTGTCTCTTTTGGGTTTTATTTTGTTTAGCTGTGGAGGTGATGCGTTTTGTCTATACTGCCTAGGCCAGATCTTGAGGGCCTCCTGCCCCCCAAGCACGGTGGGATTAATCATGCTGAGCTGGAAATGCTGGGTATTTCACCTGAGGAAGTTCTTGATTTTAGCGCTAACCTTAACCCATTCGGTCCGCCCCCGAGTGTGAGGGGGGTGCTGGGTAAGGTTGATATTGCTCAATATCCCGACACCGAAGTTACTCATTTGAGGCGTGTTCTATCCCAGAAGTTAGGAGTAGGGGTAGAAAACATTATGGTGGGTAATGGCACGACTCAGCTAATACACCTGGCGGCTTTGGCCTATCTTGGACGGGGGAAGCGGGCTCTCTTAATTGAGCCTAGCTTTAGCGAATATAAGATTGCCTGCCAAATAAGTGGGGCGTCTATCATCAGCCACAGGCTCTTAAGAAGGAATAACTTCCGGTTAAATATAGAAGATACCATTAGACTAATTGGGCACCGCCCCAAGGTGATATTCATCGGCAATCCAAATAACCCCACCGGGCAGTATCTGGCAAGGGCGGAGTTAGAAAAACTTTTAAGCTCAAGTCAAGATTCTCTGGTAGTCTTGGACGAGGCTTATCTGAGTTTTGTGGACAAACCTTGGGGTTCTTCTCTGGAGATGACCCGCAGGCATAACCTCTTCGTCCTGCGCTCAATGACCAAGGACTATGCCTTGGCTGGGCTTCGTCTGGGCTACGGGGTGGCTAGGGAAGAAATCATCGCTACCTTAGGTCGTATCTGTCCGCCGTGGAGTGTTAATGCCCTAGCCCAAGAGGCTGGGATTGCCGCGCTTAAAGAGGAGGGTTATCTTAAGCGATGCCAGGCTGAGCTTAAAAGGGCAAAAAACTTTCTCCTAACCGAGCTCAGCCGCCTGGGACTGGAACCTGTCCCTTCAAATGCCAACTTTTTTCTGGTTGAAGTGGGCAATGCCACTGATTTTCGTCAGCGCCTGTTGAAGAGGAAGATTTTGGTGCGGGATTGTACCTCTTTCGGCTTACCTTGCTATATCCGCATTGCCCCCCGTACCCTCCCTGAGTGCCAAAGACTAATTGCTGCCGCTAAAGAAGTATTAAGTGAAGGGGCTATTGACTCCCGCCGAAACCGGGGCTAAATTAAAAGTCAAAGCAGTTAAGAGTAGCTGGTAAATCACCGTACCACTTTCCCCCTTTAGGACAACCATACGCCGGTTTCATTCGTGGCTCGGTTGAACTATTCTATTGGCTCTACAAATCGAAAAACTTCCGCTTACACGGAGTGCAGGCACAAAAATCAGAGGCCAGTCTTATCGAGGTGTACCCAGGTTCGGCTTGGCCTATACTCGCCGGATGCCGTCTCCAAAAGAAGAGCCTGCTGGAAGGCAGAAGGGTTCGTTACGCTCTGCTGGTGAGACGAGGCTTAACTTTTGCTCAGGGATATAGCATTGAAAGGCCACCAACTCATGATCAACTTGATGCCGCTTTAGCTGCCTACATTGCGCATCTCTTTGGGAACGGAAAAACCAATGACTACGGGATAAATCCGTTCCAAGACCCCAGTTTGGGGACCCTTCGGGAAGGTCTAATCGTTCAACCTACCTTATAGCCAGCCCTTGTATTCTTTTCATCTTGTCAGTTGCTATCTTTCTGGTCTAGAATGAGCTAGAGGTGGTAAATTCGGTTCCTATTAAGCAGTTGCGTGCGTTCCGTTGTATGTTGTATAATGCATCAATTTCTTAAACCTTTGTGGTTGGTATACCTCTGAATAGACGAACTCATGGAGACTCTAAAGAGTTATTTTGCGGGTAGTTATCGGATAAGAATACTTCTAGGGTCGCTACTTGCTGCCATAGTTGCGGACGGTGTCATAACCAAGTTTCTTGTTCTTAATGGATTGGCAGATGAAGGCAACCCGTTCCTGCGTTTCTGGGTAGGAGAGGACGTGTTCTTGACCATAAAGTTACTAGGAGGGCTCCTAGCGGCACTCTATTTGTGGAGTATATATAAGCGACATCCCAAGCTATCAATTTATTGCAGTTCATTATTTCTGACAGCATACACATGCATCATTTTTTGGAATTTGCTCATTCTTTGGTAGGCAATTGTGAGCATTTTCTTCCAGCATCCCAGCACGGAGTTGCTTCCCTAATCCATTTAATCCCTTATATAACACATTTACAATCAAAGCAGACTGCAGGTCTACCAAACCGCTATTCAAATAAGTGGCATCCATCATACAAGGGGTAGGGAACAGCTCTTGGCAGATTAATATGCTGTGGTGCAATTATGTGGGTTCTGTTGTACTAAAAAAGGGGCTGGATGTACTCAATCCAAGGCTGGTCGGGGACTATAAAGGCATTCAGGGTACTGGAGCTTGGCGCGGCTATGAACCGGCTTAGGACACTATCAGTACGGATGAAGGATTAAATTAAAATGCCCCCAAGCGAATTCGAATCGCTGTTGCCGGCTTGAAAGGCCAGTGTCCTAGGCCACTAGACGATGGGGGCATACAGGCTCAAGTATAGCAGAGATAATACCCAACGGCAACGCTCTGCCCAAGTATGCTAAAATAG
>JAUVZV010000028.1 GCA_030602375.1 Chloroflexota bacterium
GTGAAATCTAGCATCATCCTCGCAGAGCTGGAACATGGCATAGACATCTTTGTCGGTATGGGGTTCCACCTTCTTGTAGTTGGGAGAGCCCAGTTGCAGTCGCAGTGTTGGATTGTGGTCGAGGTACTCCTCCGCCTCAGCCCACTTAAACAGGAGCTTTACTACTTGTCCGTAGTGGTGGACGGTGGCCGGTGATGCATATCGGGAGGATGAGCGGCTAATGTCGGTATAGCCCCAGCGGTTCCGTTCCGTTGAGACATAGGACAGAAATGCCCTGATGTGGTCGCGGGTGATGTCACTTGCCTCCTGGGGCCAGCCGTTGGTTTGGGCATACCACTCGAAGTTATGAAGGTAGTTCCGGTAGAAGAGCAATGTTGTGGGTCGGAGATGCTGGCGTGATATTAGGAAGTCCCCTATTAGGTTTCTTAGGGTTAGTTTGGTGTCTGTTTTTGGTGTTGTTACCATTTTTCATTTTTTGCCCGTCCGCCTGAATCATCTGCTTTAAGAATCAGATGCGTGGATTTTGAATCCTCTGCTCAACTGGCCTCAAATCGCCTATTTCGTGCCTAATTTTAGCGGCAAGCATGAGCAGTGGATTATGAGTCCTCTGCTCTACCACTGAGCTACGCTGCCAACTGAACTTTATATCACACTTGGTTCCGAGTGTCAATTCCACCTTTTGATGACGTGTATCGCCGTAGCTTTAAAGCTGGCACAAACCTTCTTACCAACACTAAAGCCTAGTTCTTCGGCTGACCTTTTAGTTACCACACCAAGCAGGGGAAAACCACAGTCTACCTCAATTCTAACGAGCGGTCCCACTGGGGTTATGCGGCTTATCTTACCCTCAAAAGTGTTTCTAGCACTACTAATGTCTTTGGAGAGGGCAAAGGTTATATCCTCGGGCCTGATCAGGGCCTGAACCATATCACCTACGATAAAGTCAGAAATTGCTTGGATGGTGCTGCCGTTCACCTCTATGGTAACCAGGTTATTGTCTTTGGCTATTATCACCCCGCCTAAAATGTTCTCCACGCCGACAAACTCAGCCACCTCCCTGCTTTTAGGCGAACTGAAGATATTGCTGGGGCTGCCTACTTGGAGTATTTCACCATTCATCATCACCCCAATCCTTCGCGCCAGTCGCTGCCCCTGGGACATGTCATGGGTAGCCATGACTACGGTCGTTTTTTGCTCTTTGATAATATGTGCCAGTACCTCCTCTATTTTTGATGTGGCAACAGGGTCAAGATTGGCGGTGGGCTCATCCAAGAACAGCACCTCTGGCTTTGTTGCCAGTGCTCGGGCGATAGCCACCCGTTGCGTCTCACCTCCAGAAAGGCTTCTGGCATTCCTGTTTTTATACTCAGCTATAGCCACCAGTTCTAGGGCACTCTCTATCCTTTGTCGGACAATATCTTTCGGCTCGTGCCGCCACCTCAAACCACAGGCGACGTTATCATAGACGCTCATATTGAATACTATTGGCTTTTGTAGCACAAATGACATCCGGCGGCGTGCCTCCAGCCTCGGACCTCCGGAATGAGTAACATCGACACCATCAAAGTAGATTCTCCCTGAGGCTGGTATTTCTAGAAGGTCTAGGAGCTTAAGGAGGGTAGTTTTACCTGAGCCAGTAGGGCCGATTAAGGCAAAGACCTCGCCCTGGTTGATATTCAAGTTGACGTTCTTCAGGACGTATCGCTCCCTATATTTATGTCCCAGGTTAGTGGTTTGTATTAAAGTCATCGTTACCTCTGCTGAATTCTACTTAGAGCCAGATTTATTACCAGGGCTATTGAAATGAGGATTATACCCAGGGCTATTGATAGCTCAATATCACCCTTTTGTGTTTCAAGGGAGATGGCGGTGGTGAGGGTTCGGGTAAAACCCTTGATATTGCCACCTACCATCAGGGCGATTCCGATCTCGGAGATCGCCCGGCCAAACCCCATCACGAGCGCTGTCAGCACCGCATATCTGGCTTCTCTTAAGGTGAGGATAGCCACCTGAAACCCGGTGGCGCCAAGGGAGATGGCGGTTTCTGGTACCGCTTTATCCACCCCGCTTAGGGCAGAGATGATAAGGCCCAGTATTATCGGTGTTACCAGTATCACCTGACCTATTACCATTGCCACAGGAGTGAACATAAGATTCAGCCCCCCTAGTGGTCCAGCCTGGGAAAAGAGCACAAAGACAAAAAGCCCTACGGCAACGGTGGGTATGCTGAACAGGGTCTGGATTGTGCTTATCAAGAACCTCTTACCGGGAAAGTGGTAAAAGTGAATGAGGCCGCCTAGTGGCAGGGAGAATAGGGCGGAGATGCTGCAGGAGGTGACAGAAATTAAAAGTGACCTCCCGGCAATCTCGAATACCTCCGGGTCAAGGGAGATGAGGAGTTCTATTGCTCGAACCAGTCCCTGCCACAGCTCAGTCAATTTCTAATCACCATTAAGTTTATTACTCTTCAGGCTCAGCCCCGGCGCAAGGGTTAAACAAGGAGATGCCGTATTCTTTCTTACCGTAATTGCCGATTAGCTCCTGAATTTCGGGTGAGGTAAGAAAGTTTACCAAGTTATTTGCCATCTCATAATTGGTCTTGGGATTCCTCTCGGGGTTTACTGCAATTGCCGAATAGACATTGAGCAGTATGCTACCCTTATCTACAATAGGTACCAGTTCTGTTTTAACTTTATAGGTAAGATATGTCCCCACGTCAGTCAGGGTATAGGCCTTCAGTTCACTCGCCATGAGCAGGGTTGGCCCCATGCCTCTGCCAGCCTCAATATACCAATTGCCAGCCTTGGTGATTTCCTCATAGTCATAACCAGCACTTCGCCATATTGCCTTTTCTCTAACGTAGGTCCCTGAGTCATCACCACGGGAGACAAAAGCCCCGCTTTTGCTTTCAGCAAGCTTTTTGAAGGCATCCTCGGCTGACATCTCCTTTAGACCTGCCGGGTCATCCTCTGGTCCAACGATGAGAAAATAGTTATAGGCGAAGGCAACCCGCTCAACACCGTAACCTTCACTAATGAATTTTTCCTCCCCAGCCTTGGAGTGAACGGTGATAATATCAACATCCCCTCTCCTGCCATATTCCAGAGCGATGCCAGTGCCAGCACAGAGTATGTCCACTTCAACGCCGTATTTCTCCTCAAAAATTGGCTCGAGGTAGCCCCAAAGCCCGCTCTCATAAAGGCTGGTGGTGGTGGCGACTTTGAGCCTTTCTTTTGGTGGCTGTAATTCTGCACCTTCAGCACTACTGCAGCCTAAAGCTGCACTAAGTAAGCTTAAAGTGGCTAAAATAGAAAATGTGTAAACGGTTAGTCTTGATTTCATGCTATCGCCTGATTTCGGTAAAAGAAACCTCGCTAAAATTAGAAAAGCACCTCAAAGGAGGTGCTCTATAATCTTGGCATGGTCAAGCTTCTCCTTTCCAAACACGGGAGGCATCACCGTTTCCAGCAATACCCTACCGGCCAGTCTCCATAGGCACCCCTTTAGGAGAGCAGGCTCGGAGAGTTTTTATTCAGTTTTTAACCGAAGAGTAATATACCATATTATCTTATAATTGGCAATTCTTTTTAATTTAAGCACTAGTTATATGTGTATGCACTAATCTATATATGAAAAGAGTCCAAGTCAATATTTGAGTCCACCACGCTACCTTCTCGGACTCGCAGGATATAATCCACCTCTATATTGTATGCCTTAGTAGGTAACTTTGGTAAATCAAACTCAAGAGGAAAGGCTAATCTCACTCTAACATCGTGTTCCTGTCCACTTTGACGTGCTTCAGCTTCAATAATCTTACATTGAAGGTTTTTTGTAATGGCTTTCTTGACCACCGCACTTGCAATATCCCTGGCAACTGGCAAATTGGCTGTTACCAGAGCCCCAATCTCGTCAGAAATTTCATCTATGTAATCGTATATCCATGCCTCCACAATAGGCACAAAGGGTTTTAACTCTGGGGGGTAATCCTTGCTATCGCAATTGATTGTGTCATTATTCCCCCCACCACAACCAACAGATTGTAGCAGTAAAGTGCATAACACCAACAAGACCGTTGCGGATGATAATACTCGCTTCATAACTAAATCCAGCGTTACTAAGTAGGTGTAATGGTAGCAACTATGTGACCTATAGTCAATAACTGGATTAATAAGAGGTGAACTATAAAATTCTTAAATCGGGCTTTGGTTAGTTGAGCCAGCTTAAATGTTCTGTTAAGATGTTAGCGTGATTGTGGACTTTCATACTCATCTGTTTTCACCTCAAGTAAAGAAGAACCGTGATGAATATATAAAAGCTGACCCCTGTTTTGCCCTGCTTTATTCTGACCCCAAAGCTAAACTGGTTACTGCTGAGGAACTTATCTCCAGTATGGATGAGACTGGCGTTGATGTTTCTGTTATCTTAAATATCGGCTGGACCAGGCATGAGATGTGTATTGAGAGCAACGATTATATTCTGGAGGTAGTAGCCCGTTATCCCAAGAGACTTGTTGGTTTCTGTGCTGTTAAGCTAGAGTCACCTCAGGCAGCAAGGGAGATAGAACGTTGTGCCAAGTCGGGGATAAAGGGGGTTGGCGAGCTAAGACCGGATGTCCAGCTTCTTGACCCAGGCAATAAGCAAATTATGGAGCCAGTTATTAAGGTAATGAGGGAGCATAATTTAATCCTGCTTACCCATGCCTCTGAGCCGGTGGGACATCATTACCCGGGGAAGGGGACTATCACCCCGGATATACTCTACTCCTTTATTACCAGCTTCCCTGATTTACCCCTAGTCTGTGCCCATTGGGGTGGCGGTTTCCCTTTTTATGCCCTGATGCCGGAGGTAAAAGAGGCGATGGATAATGTATTTTTTGATACTGCGGCTTCCCCCTTTCTTTATAGCCATAAGATTTATAGCCAGGTTATTCAGCTTGTCGGCGCTGATAAGATCCTCTTTGGCAGTGACTATCCCCTGCTTGGGCAGAGCCGAATAATTGAGGAGATTAAGTCGCTTGAGCTTGAAGAGGAGGTAAAAGCCAAAATCTTGGGGGGTAACGCGCAGCGACTTTTAAATAAATGGACTAGTTCGTAAGGTATGGAACAGGTTCGCTCTTTTGTTGCTGTTGAATTGCCCGATGAGCTAAAGCTTGAGCTTAGTAAGCTTCAGGCGCAGCTAAAATCGGGTGGCGGGTTCGGGGTGAAGTGGGTCGACCCCTATAGCATTCACCTGACGCTGAAGTTTCTGGGTAATGTAGCTCAAGACAAGATTGAGGCAGTCACTAAGGCACTGGAGGAAGCCGGTAGGGGAGTAGCCCCTTTTCATCTTAAGTTGCGGGATTTAGGGGTTTTCCCCAACGCAAGACGTGTCCAGGTAGTCTGGGTAGGGGTAAGTGGGGAAACAGATAAACTGCTTGAGATTCAAAAGCGGATTGATTCAAATCTAGCTCTACTTGGATTTACCCCCGAGTCTCGCCCCTTTGTCCCTCACCTAACCTTAGCCAGGGTTCGCGGGCAGATGCCGCTTGATGAGAGTCAGAAATTTGGCGAGCTTGTAACCAGCACCAAATTTGAGGCAACTGGTGACATTGAGGTTGAGGCGATTAACCTGATGAGGAGTCAGCTTACCCCTCAAGGTGCTATTTATACCAAAATTAGTTCGGTTAAACTACTTAGTTGAAGCAAACCGGTTTTGCTGGTTATAATATAGTGCCGTCACCCTCATCTAGATTAAGAGTAATCTCCTTTGGTGTTAAGTAGCTTTAAGGGAATATGCTTAAGGAATAGTAAGGATGGAACCTAGAATTGGCGTTTATGTCTGCCATTGCGGTAGCAACATCGCCGGTATGGTTGATGTTGAAGCAGTGGCTCGGTTTGCCCGGGAGCTTGAGGGGGTGGTAGTAACCCGCGACTATAAGTTTATGTGCTCTGAGCCGGGACAGGAGATGATTAAGGGGGACATTAAAAAGCTGAATTTAAATCGCATTGTTGTTGCCTCCTGCTCGCCAACCATGCATGAGCCGACTTTCCGCCATGTCTTGGAGGAGGCTGGTATAAACCCCTACTTATTTGAGATGGCCAATATTCGTGAGCAGTGCTCCTGGGTAACCGAGGATAAGACTAAGGCAACAGGAAAAGCCATAAGACTGGTAGCGGCGGCAGTAAGGCGGGTTTTCCTTCACCAGCCACTGCCCACAAGGCAGGTTTCAATTAATCCTAACACCCTGGTTGTAGGCGGCGGCATTAGTGGCATTCAGGCAGCACTTAAAGTCGCCGATTCAGGTAACAAGGTCTATCTGGTGGAGAGGGAGCCCAGTATCGGGGGACATATGGCGCAACTGGATAAAACTTTCCCCACCCTTGATTGTTCCGCCTGTATTTTGACCCCCAGGATGACCCAGGTAGGCTCTCATCCCAATATTGAGTTACTCACTTATAGTGAGGTGGAGGAAGTTTCTGGTTTTATTGGCAATTTCAGGGTCAAGGTCAGAAAAAAGGCAAGGTATGTGGATGAGGAGAAATGCAACAGTTGTGGCCTTTGCCAAATGAAGTGCCCATGGCAGGTTTCAAGTGAGTTTGAGGCTGGGTTGGGTAAGAGGAAGGCTATTTATACCCCTTTCCCTCAAGCAGTGCCCAATGTGCCGGTTATTGACCTGGAGCATTGTGTCTATTTCCTTAAGGGTACCTGTCGTGCCTGTGAGAAGGTCTGTGAAGTTGGGGCGATTGATTTTGAGCAGCAGGATGAGACTTTGGAGATTGAGGTCGGCTCCATAATCCTGGCTACCGGTTTTAGTCTCTTTGACCCCACCCCTATTTATCAGTATGGCTACGGGCGCTTAGATAATGTTGTTACCAGCCTTGAGTTTGAGCGGATGGTTAATTCCGCCGGGCCAACCGAGGGCAATATTATACTCAAGGATGGCACCAGCCCCCAAAACATTGCCATTATTCACTGCGTCGGTAGCAGGGATGAGAAGTACCATGACTACTGCTCCCGGGTTTGCTGTATGTACTCGATGAAGTTTGGTCACCTCGTAAGGGAGCACCTTCCCCAGGCTAAGGTCTATGAGTTCTATATTGATGTTAGGAGCTTTGGCAAGGGTTTTGAGGAATTCTACAACCGCGTTCAAAGTGAGGGGGTAACCTTTATTCGGGGTCGTCCCGCCGAGGTAACCAATGTCGCTGAAACCCCTGAAGAGGAAGGCAAACTCATTGTTCAGTTTGAGGATACTTTACTGGGCCTCCAGCGCCGGCTGCCGGTGGATATGGTCGTTTTAAGTTGCGCCCTGGAGCCACAACCGGATGCCGGGGATATAGGGCGAATCTTTAATATTAGCTCAAGTGCTGATGGCTTTTTCTTGGAGAGACACCCCAAACTAGACCCGGTAACTGCCATGACTGATGGCATCTTTATTGCTGGTTGCTGTCAGGGGCCTAAGGATATACCCGATAGCATCGCCCAGGCTCAAGCCGCTGCCGCTGAAGTACTGGCTTTAATCAGCCAAGGCAGTGTTGAGATTGAGGCGGCTACTGCTGTTGTTGACGAGAGTATATGCTCCGGCTGTCGGGCTTGCGAGTTGGTATGTCCTTATAGTGCCGTCTCCTTTGATGACCAGAGGAAGATATGCCGGGTCAACGATGCCCTGTGCAAGGGTTGTGGTGCCTGTGTCGCTGCCTGCTTTGGTGATGCTATAAGTTTAAATCACTTTACCAATGAGCAAATCGTGGCTCAAATGGAAGGGATGCTGGTCTAGGATAAATAGTCTTAAGAGCGCGGTGGGGGTTTTATCTTGACCGGTAAGCCCGAGACCATAAAGTAAACCTCATCGGTGCACTCAGCCAGCATTTGATTGGCTTTACCCAGCAGGTCACGGTAAAGCCTCCCTACCTTACTGGTCGGTACTAGCCCCATGCCGACCTCATTGGTGACAATAATAAAGCTGGCGTTACTTTCTTTAATGCACTTAATCAGTTCACTAATCTCATTAACTACCTCTTTTTCGCTAACCCGCTCTTTATACTTTTCAAAAATGTTATTTACCAGGAGCGTTACGCAATCAATGAGCACTACCTTGCTTTTGCCTAGCTTCCGCATAATCTGGCTACCGACGTGAGTGGTGACTTCAAGGGTATTCCAGTCTTTGGCTCTTGCCTTTTTGTGTTCCAAAATGCGTCTTCGCATCTCCTCATCCCCAGCCTCGGCTGTGGCCACAAAGAGCACCGGCCCACCCAGTTTCAGGGCCAGTTCCTGGGCAAAACGGCTTTTGCCACTACGGGCACCGCCAGTTATCAGGGTGTTTATTTGACCTCACCCCCTTTAGGCTTTCCCTTCTAGGTGACTTATGTCATTAAGTCGGCTCAGCACCGCCGTGTTGGGATATATCTCCAGTATACTTAGTGAAGCCAGGTCAAGGCGGATTTTACCCATATTGGAGAAGTCTAGGTTCATTTGGTGGCAAATAATGGTGCGCAGAACGCCACTGTGAGCCACAATAAGAATCGTCTCCTCCGGCAAATGTCCTTTAAGATAGCTATCTATAAAGCTCAAAATACGCTGGCGGAAATGGCTGACACTCTCGCCACCGGGATATTTAAGCATTGCGCTCCTCTTAACCCACAACCGACTCACCTCGGGATAAAGATGATTTACTTCAGCAAAGGTTAATCCCTCAATTTTACCGAAGTCAATCTCTTTAAGCTCAGGGCAGATGATTACCCCCAGCTTATGCCTTGAGGCAATAACTTCAGCAGTTAGGCAGGCCCGCTTGAGGTCGCTGGAGTAGATAGCGTCAATCCTTTCTGCCTGGAGGTAGTCACGCAGTCGCTCTGCCTGCTTCAGGCCGGCTAAAGAAAGCTCAACATCGGTATGCCCCCAGTACCTCTGGGCACTGTTTAGTTTGGTCTCACCATGCCTTACCAGAAGCAGTCTGGACAAATTTACCCCCAACTAGGTAGTACGAGCTGACTTTGAGCCAGTAGCAAAGTTAAAATTAGAACCGAGACCTCGGCCACCTCATTTATCGCCCCGTAGGTATCACCGGTAAGCCCGGCGAACTTTCGCTTGAGGTAAGCTGCCATGGCTAAGGTTATCACCCAGATAGCTAACATTATGATAAAGCCATATAGCTGGCCCAAAACTGCGGCTGCGACTAAAGCGGTGAGTGTTGCCAAGATAAACCTTTTAAAACTAGTTTCTTCTTTAAATACCTTGCCCAACCCCGAGGGTCTGGCATAGGGGTAAGCGAAAACAGAGTAAACCATTGCCCAGCGGCTTAGTGTTGGCATGAGTATTAGACTTGCCATTTTAATACCCTCAGGCAGGCTATTTAGAGCCAGGAACTTAACCAGTATTAGGCAGCAGACACCGATAATACCAAAGCCACCAGCACGGCTGTCACGCATCACCCTCAAGCGCTCCTCTGGACTCTTATGGCCAGCAATACCGTCGCAGGTATCAACAAAACCATCAAGGTGCAGTGCCCCGGTAAGCACCACCAGCGAGACTACTAAAAGTACGTTAACTACTTCCGCCGGCAAGACCCAGGTAAGTAACCAGTTGAGTCCGGCCAAGATAAGACCGATGATGACACCGACAGCAGGAAAATAGGCTACAGAACCTCCTAATTGCTGTGGACTTGCCTCACGTCGCCACGGTAAAGGTATAATGGTTAGAAATTTTAAAGCCAGTAAAAAACTCAATCGCCCCTCTCTTGCTTTTCTGATACCCCAGCCTCAGCGAAGGTTGACATCTCCTCAAGCACACTTGAGGCTACTTCAGCTAGGAATATTCCCAGTGCTGCGCCGGTGCCTTCACCCAGACGCATCCCCAAGTCAAGCAGTGGTTTGATTCCAAGATATTCAAGTACAAACTTGTGCCCAGGCTCAGCCGAAGTATGGGAGGCAATAAGGAAGTCCCTTAGTCTTGGTTCTAGCGCTGCAGCAATGAGAGCAGCGGCTCCAGAGACAAATCCATCAATAACTACCGGGATGCGGTGGGCTGCTGCCGCCAGCATTACCCCCACCAGCCCGCCAATCTCAAAGCCGCCTACTTTGGCTAGTACCTCAAGCGGCTCTCCAGGGTCAGGACGGTTTAATTCAAGGGCTCTATTTATTACCTCTATTTTATGATTTAGCGTCTTGTTGTTTACCCCAGTACCCCGGCCGGTGACCTCAGCCACTGCTCTTGTCGTCATCACTGCAGAGATAGCACTGCTTGGGGTGGTGTTGCCAATACCCATATCCCCGGCACCAACGATATCAAGACCCCGGCTTACCTCAGAAGTTACTATTTCAATACCGGTCTCTATTGCCCGTACTGCCTGCTCGGTGGTCATGGCTGGACCCAGCACCATATTCTGGGTACCGAAGCCTATTTTTCTGGAGAGCAGCTTGGGGTCTGCTCTAAGCTCTACAGAAACCCCCATATCAACCACAATGATTCTGGCCCCCGCTTTTCGAGCCATAACATTTATTCCTGCCCCACCGCTTAAAAAATTTGCCACCATCTGGGCGGTTACTTCTTGTGGGTAAGCGCTTACCCCCTCAGCCACCACCCCGTGGTCTGAAGCCATGGTAATGATAGCCTTGTGTTTAATCTGTGGTATCGGCTTACCCTGAATGCCAGCCAGCTTAATGGCCAGTTCTTCAAGCCTGCCCAGGCTGCCCTGCGGCTTGGTCAGCCGATTCTGCCTTAAGGCGGCTTGGGACATTGCTGCTTGGTCTAAAGGCTTTATCAACTGGGTTATATTGGATAATAGCTTAGACAAGCTGACTCCTGTTATAAATCAGGCTAGCTTCCCGGCTTAATTAAACTGGCTCCATTATAAACTATTTCAGACTCCAAAGTAATATCAAAGGTAGTATTCTGGGCTTAAGCTACTAGGTGAGCTTGATATTTTAGCTCAGATAGCTTAACATCAGTCTGTCCGTTTGAGGAGAAAAGGTGGAGCCTATCTCAATTCTGGTTGCCTTTAGCGCTGGGCTTTTGTCTTTTTTTTCACCCTGCGTCCTGCCTCTGGTGCCAGTGTATCTAGCCAGCTTGTATGGTCCGGAGATATTTGAGTCCAGAGCAAGCCAAATTCGTTTCCCTGTTTTCCTTCATTCCCTCAGTTTTGTTATCGGTTTTTCCTTGGTTCTTGTTGCCTTGGGGGCTAGTGTTGGGCTACTTGGGTTTGCCCTCGGCGCTCATTTACTCATAATGCGTGAAATAGCTGGCATTTTGCTCGTGGTCTTTGGACTCTTGCTACTGGCTGCGATTAAGATGCCCTGGCTGAATTTCGAAAAGCGTCTAACTCCCTCCCTGGGGCTTACTACTGGTTACCTGCGCTCATTCTTAACCGGGAGCATATTTTCCTTGGCTTGGACCCCATGCGTTGGCCCTATATTGGGGGGCATCCTGACCCTTGCCCTAGGTTCAGAGGCTGCTTTTGAGGGTGCTTACCTGCTGGCTATCTACTCCCTGGGATTGGGGCTTCCTTTTCTTGTCGTCGGGGTTGCCTTTGATTTCTTAACCCCGTTACTTAAGCGTATCCAACGCTATTCCAGCTTAGTCTATATCCTTAGCGGAGTCCTGCTCATTGCTGTCGGCATACTTATCCTGACTAACAGGCTGGTTTTACTTCAGTGGTGATTTAGGGGTAAAATTAAGTTAGTGGCATAACTGTTGAGTAAAATGCTAAAAGCAGTACTGGTTATAGCACTGGCCTTAATTCTAGTAATTGGGCTTCCAGTGGCTGGTTGCTCTTCTAGTAACCCCCCTCAAGGGGCTGCCAGTCAAGACTCCAAAGAACTTATGCTGGCGCCTGATTTTGAGCTGCCCAGCCTTGATGGACAATATGTTTCTTTAAGTGACCTTCAGGGTAAGCCGGTGTTTATTAATTTCTGGGCTACCTCATGCCTCCCCTGTCACTATGAGATGCCTTATCTTGAAGAGGTGTACCAAGAATGGCATGACCAGGGACTGGCGCTACTGGCGATTAACATCGGCGAGAACCCCCAAGAGGTATGGGCATTCTTGCAGGAATTTGGCTACTCATTTCCGGTACTGCTGGATAGGACAGGAGAGGTGGCAAGTAAGTATAACATCTGGGCTTGGGGTATCCCCGTTAGCTTTTTTATTGACAAGGATGGCGTAATTCAGAATATTAGAATCGGTGCTTTTCGCAGCAAGGCAGAAATAATAGCCTACCTAGATAAGATTATTACCTCAGACTGAAAGGAGACCTAATATGAGTGACGTCTTAAATGAAGCCTACGGTGTGGTTCAATGTAAGGAATGCCCGTGGTATAAGTCCTGTGTGATACCAATGAAGTTTACTGCCGAGGATATTCGCCGCCAGCTTGAACAATCAGCACCAGGGGTAGATATCTCCCAGCAGGCTGACTTTAGCATACAAAACCTTCTCTCCAGTATGGCCACTGCTGCCCAGAATTCACTCCTTGAAAGTTGCCCCATATTTATTGACCGCTTGCGCTCAAGCCCCAAACTCGCCCAACGCCTTAAAGAGATGATGCAGAACTGGGGCAAGGAAGAGGAATAAAGCGCCTTTTTGACACCTTTTCTCCAGGGGTGCCTTAGCCGGTTAGGCAGATATAGAAGTAAAAAACCCGGATTTTACCGGGTTTTTCTTTTCTAGCGTCTACTCTCAAGGGGGTCGAACATTGCCACCTGGGTTTTCTCCCTCCGCCCATTTGGGGGTAACCCCATCCCCCTTTCTCCCCCTTCCCTCGGGGAAGGGGGAAG
>JAUVZV010000029.1 GCA_030602375.1 Chloroflexota bacterium
CCTGGCTCAACTTCGAGCTCAGCAGTCGCCGCTCTTGGTTCTTCGGGTGGTACCCCCACTACCCCGGCAGCCAAAGACTCGGCAGGAATCTCCTCCTTTACTTCAGGAAGAATATCACCCTTATATATCCAGACCTTTACCCCTATCCGACCTAGGGTAGTACAGGCCTCGGTAAAGCCATAATCAATATCAGCTCTGATGGTATGCAAAGGCACCCGACCATCAAACATCTTTTCACGGCGGGCTATCTCGGTACCAGCAAGCCTTCCGGCACAGTTGACCTTCACCCCCTTAGCCCCAGCCTGCATGGTACGGAAAATCGCCTGCTTCATTGCCCTCCGGTAAGAGATGCGATGCTCAAGTTGCTCGGCTATTGCCCTGGCGACTAAATAAGCATCAAGCTCAGGCTGCCGAATCTCTTGAATATTGAGCTGAATCCTTTTTCCAATAAGGCTCTCTAAGTAAGCCCTCATTTCATCAACCCGTTGCCCCCCGCGGCCGATGACAATTCCAGGCCGGGAAGTTTGTATCGTGACTGAGATCTTTTGTGCCTGGCGCTCAATCTCAACCCGCGAGATACCGGCGTCAGGATACCTGGACTGAATAGCTTGGCGAAGCTTTAGGTCTTCCCGCAGAAACTCACTAAAGTTTTTTTCAGCATACCACTTCGCCTGCCAGTCCTGGATGATGCCAATTCTAAAACCAGTGGGATGAACTTTACGTCCCATTAATTTACTTCTCTCCTTGCTCCCCAACAATAACGGTAATGTGGCTGGAACGCTTCAGGATAGGGCTCACCTGACCCCGAGACCGGGGACGAAACCTTTTTAGGGTTCGTGCCTGGTCAGCAAAGATATTGATAATCTTAAGCTCAGCGGGTGAGAGCTGAAAGTTATTCTCGGCATTAGTTGCCGCTGATTTTATCACCTTGGCTACAGCCTGGGCTGCCTGTTTCGGGGTAAACTTAAGTATGGAGAGCGCCTCATCCACCGTTTTACCCCTCACCATATCGATGACCAGGTGCACCTTACGAGATGATATACCAGTATCTTTAGCGGTGACTTTTACTTCCATCTTCGTTACCTAAGCTAACTAACTCCTATTTTTTCTTCCTTACCTGAGTCGTTTTCTCCGCCCTAGCTACATGCCCGCGAAAGGTTCGAGTTAGGGCAAACTCACCTAATTTATGCCCCACCATATTCTCGGTGATGAAGATAGGTACATGCCTTCGTCCATCATGCACCCCAATGGTAAGCCCGACCATCTCCGGTAGAATAGTACACCAGCGTGACCAAGTTTTTATTATCGCCTTCTCACCCGAAGTCTTAAGGGCTTCCACCTTCTTTAATAGTTTAGGGTCAATGGCTGGACCCTTTTTCGTTGACCGTGACATTTTACCTACTTCCCCCTACGCCTGACAATCATCTTATCCGAAGCCTTAGGCTTACGCGTTCTATAACCCAGAGCCGGCTTCCCCCAGGGTGTTTTTGGCCCAGGTAAACCTATCGGAGACCTGCCTTCACCCCCACCGTGCGGGTGGTCCCTAGGATTCATTGCTGAGCCCCTTACCGTAGGTCTAAAGCCCAGGTGCCGCCTGCGACCTGCCTTGCCTAATTTAATCCCCCCATGGTCAACATTACCCACCTGGCCAATAGTAGCTATACACTCGCTTCTTATGCGCCGCATCTCCCCTGACGGTAACCGAACTAAGGCGTATTCACCCTCTTTTACCATCAGTTGAGCCACAACCCCAGCGCTACGCACCAACTGCCCTCCCTTCCCCCTCTCAAGCTCAATATTATGTATCATTGTGCCACTGGGGATTAGCTTTAAGGGTAAGACATTACCCGATTTTATCTCAGCATCACTACCTGCTTTTATGCTATCACCAACATTAAGCCCCAGCGGGGCAAGGATATAACGCTTCTCCCCGTCAGCATAATAAATTAGGGCAATATTTGCCGAACGGTTGGGGTCATATTCAATAGCCGCTACCCTGCCGGGAACACCAAGCTTATCACGCTTAAAGTCAATGATACGAAGCCTTCTCTTGGCACCACCACCCCGGTGTCTAACCGTTATTTTCCCTTGAATGTTACGCCCACCCTTCTTCTTCAGGGGCAAAAGCAGCGATTTCTCCGGCTTATCCTTGGTTATCTCTTCAAAGGTAGAGCCGCTCATGCCCCGTCTGCCGGGAGAGGTGGGACGATATATTTTTAACGCCACTGGGCTTCCCCTTTCCTAAGCTAATTAAACACCCTCAAAGAGTTCTATTTTATCCCCAGTTCTGAGGGTAACAATCGCCTTTTTCCAGGAAGGAGTTTGTATCACCCGTCTGCCCACCCTTCTCCCTTTACCGGGGACAGTCATCACATTGACTTTAGCCACACTGACATTAAATGCCTTTTCCACAGCCTGCTTAATCTGCGGCTTATTCGCCTTCCCGTCTACCTTAAAGGCATATTTGCCCTGGGCCTGAAGGCCGGTACTCTTCTCAGTTATCAGCGGGCGATGCAACACCTGATAGAGGTGCACTGCTTTCTCCTTCTTGCATTCTTTTACCCCATAGCTCTTCGGCGGTACGCACTGCTACCACCGTCATTAATAGTACTTTATAAGAAAGCAAGTCAACCACATTGAGTAGTCTGGCGGGCAGAATCTTAATCCCGGGTAGGTTACGGGCTGACTTAACCACATTCTCCTCCACCTCACTGGTAACGATAAGGGCTGAGGATAAAATACCTAATGCCTGCAAAATAGCCACCATCTCCTTGGTCTTAGGCTCATCAAGTTTTAGCTCCTTTAGAATCTTTAATTCCCCATCCTCAGCCTTAGCTGATAGTACACACCTTATCGCCAGCCGGCGCATCTTCTTGGGTATCGCCTGGCTGAAGTCTCTGGGGTGGGGGCCAAAGACAACACCACCCCCCCGGCGCAATGGCGAACTTCTCGTGCCAGCTCGGGCAAAACCGGTGTGTTTTTGCCGAAAGAGCTTGGCACCACCACCTGAGACCTCGCCTCGGGTTTTAGTACTAGCCGTTCCCTGACGGGCATTGGCTAGCTGCCTTACCACTACCTGGTGGACTACTGCCTGATTAAACGGCACACTAAAAACATCATCACTCATCTTGATATTTTCCACCACTTCCCCAGAAAGGTTATAAACTGGAACTTCCACTTCTCCCTACTCCCCCCCACCTGATTTTCTTATTAGTAGTAGCCCGTTTCTGGCTCCGGGTACGGCTCCTTTAACCAGTAACAGATTTTTCTCCGGGTCAGCCTCAAGCACCTCTAAATGGTGTACCGTGACCCTATCCGTGCCCATATGCCCGGCCATACGCCCACCTTTAACTACCCTGCTTGGAGAAGCACTAGCTCCTATTGAGCCTGGGGCACGGTGCCGGTCTGATTGGCCATGTGTTTTGGGGCCACCGGCAAAGTGATGGCGTTTGACCACACCGGCAAAACCCCTACCCTTTGACCACCCGGTAACATCAACTAGTTCCCCAACCTTAAACAGGCTAACATCGACTCTTGCTGCTACCTCAATATCATCAACATCATCGGTTCTAAACTCCCGCAGGTGCTTAAACTGTCCCAAACCCTTAAGATGTCCCCTTTCAGGCAAATTAAGCCTCT
Source organism: Chloroflexota bacterium (assembly GCA_030602375.1). GTDB lineage: Bacteria > Chloroflexota > Dehalococcoidia > Dehalococcoidales > JAUVZV01 > JAUVZV01. The sequence continues at coordinate 3,640 of JAUVZV010000029.1, forward strand.
TACTTTCACCAAAGCCAAGTTGCACCGCGTTATACCCGTCCTTGTCTGCAGTTTTAACCTGAGATACAACGCAGGGACCGGCTTCAATTGCGGTTACCGCTTCCATCCTGCCGTTGTCCCTAAATACCTGGGTCATGCCCAGCTTTTTACCAATGAGACCTTGAATCATGCTTAAGTTACCTAATTTTATAATTTAATATCGATGTCAACCCCGGAGGGCAAATCCAGGCTTGCCAAAGCATCAATTGTTTTAGAACTGGTTTCTACAATCTCAATCAGGCGCCGATGGGTTCGAATTTCAAACTGCTCCTGTGAGTCTTTATCAATAAATGGGGAGCGAATGACACTGAACTTCTCAATTTTAGTCGGTAAGGGCACCGGCCCGGAGATAACCGCTCCAGTTCGCTCCACTGCAGCTACAATCTGCCCCGCAGACTGGTCAAGTATCTTGTGGTCAAAACTCTTGAGTTTGATGCGGATTTTTTGTTTAGCCATACCCTCTACCTCTCACTTTATAGATAACCTGATCGGCTAGTTCAGTCGGTAGTTCTTGGTAGCGATAAAATTCCATGACATGGGTGGCTCTACCCTGAGTTAACGACCGCAGGCTTGTGGCATAACCAAAGGTCTCAGCCAAGGGTACCAAGGCACGAATGGTGCTTAGCTTGCCATGCGTCTCTATATTTTCGATTTGTCCCCGCATTGAGTTGAGATTACTTATTATGTCGCCAAGAAACTCCTCGGGGCTAACCACCTCCAATTTCATCACCGGCTCAAGCAGAACGGGCCTAGCTTTAGCAATACCGTCTCTTAGTGCCATTGAACCGGCCATCTTAAAGGCTATGTCGGAGGAGTCAACCTCATGATAGCTACCCTCGTAGAGGGTTGCCTTAATATCAACTACCGGATACCCAGCCAGCACACCAGTTTCCATAGCCTCTTTAATCCCAGCCTCCACGGCGGGAATATATTGCTTGGGGATGGCCCCACTCCTGGTATGCTCAATAAACTGAAAGCCACTACCGCGCTCTGAGGGTTCAAGCTCAAGTAAGACGTGGCCATACTGTCCATGTCCCCCGGTCTGCCGAACAAACCTTCCCTCAGACTTTACCGGCACCGTAATCGTCTCCTTGTAAGCAACCTGTGGTTTACCTATCTTGGCCCCAACCCTAAACTCACTGATTAGCCTATTGACTAATACCTCTAGGTGAAGCTCACCCATACCTGAGATAATCGTTTGCCCCGTCTCCTCGTTGAATTTCACCTTGAAGGTCGGGTCCTCCTCGCTCAATTTCTGCAGGGCGCCCCCCATCCGGTCCTGGTCAGCCCTGGTTTTCGGTTCAATAGCAATTGAGGCCACCGGCTCAGGGAAACGGATGGATTCAAGTATTACCGGCTGTGTGGCTTCACATAAAGTATCACCGGTAAAGGTATTTTTAAGACCCAAGGTGGCGACAATAGCCCCGGTGTCAGCCGCATTAACCTCTTCACGATTATTGGCGTGCATTACCAGCAGCCGGCCAATGCGCTCCTTTTTGCCTCGACCTGAATTAAATACCTGGGCCCCTGCCTTCACCTTACCCGAATAGACCCTTAAATAGACTAACCTACCCACAAAAGGGTCAGAAACCACCTTAAAGGCCAGCGCTGAAAAGGGAGCCTCATCCTTGGCAGGACGGGTAACCTCAGCCTCAATTCTGGTATCAATCGCCCGTACCGGGGGCATATCCAAGGGAGAAGGTAGATAGTACAAAACAGCATCAAGCAGGGGAAGAATACCTTTATTCTTGAGGGCGCTGCCGACCAGAATCGGTACCCCCTTGCCGGCAATAGTTACCCTTCTCAAAGCCTTTTTTAGCTGGGCCGGGGTAACCTCCTCACCCTCAAGGTAGGAGGCTAAAATCTGGTCATCACTTTCTGCCAGCCTTTCAATTAAGGCTTGACGAGCCTCTTTGAGCTTTTCTTTGTCAGGGATAGCCACCGCTACTGGTTCTATATTAGGGTCACTATCAAAACGCCACGCCTTTTGCTCCACTAGGTCAATGATGCCCTCATGCTCATCACCACTACCTAAAGGCAGTTGTATGGGCAATGGCTTGGCATAGAGGCGCTCCTTAATCATTGACACCGTTCGGTCAAAACTGGCGCCAATTCTGTCCATTTTATTAATGAAGCAGATGCGGGGTACATTATACCTATCAGCTTGGCGCCATACCATCTCTGACTGAGCCTCAACCCCGGCAACACCGTCAAAGACCACCACCCCTCCATCCAGTACCCTCAGGCTTCGCTCCACTTCAGCGGTAAAATCAACGTGCCCCGGGGTATCAATTATATTAATACGGTGGTCCTGCCAGTAACAGGTGGTTGCTGCCGCGGTAATGGTAATACCACGCTCCTTCTCCTGCTCCATCCAATCCATCACCGCCGTGCCTTCATCCACCTGACCAATCTTGTAGGTGCGGCCGGTATAATAGAGTATCCTTTCGGTGACGGTGGTCTTACCGGCATCGATGTGAGCAATAATAGCTATATTTCTGATGTGCTCTAGTGGATAACTTCTGGGCATGACCCTATCCCCTACCTCAAGCTTTACTGATTTTGGATTTTTGAGTATAACACCAGGATTAATAATAATTCACTCCTCACCATCTATAGTGGGCAAAAGCCCGGTTGGCCTCCGCCATTTTATGGGTATCCTCTCGCTTCTTAATCGTTGTCCCCTGTTCCTTAAAGGCGTCGCTAAGCTCCGCCACCAGCTTCTCTACCATGGATTTGCCTACCCTAGCCCTGGCTGAGTTTACCAGCCAGCGCATAGCTAAAGAAAGACCACGCTCAGGAGCAACCTCCACTGGTACCTGATAGGTGGCACCCCCAACACGGCGCGGTTTCACCTCAAGAAGGGGGGTGGCATTCTTTACCGCTTGTTCCAGGACAGTCACCGGGTCTTTTTTCTCCCGTTTTTCCAAGCTCTCTAAAGCTGAATATACTATCCTCTCCGCAGTGGCTTTTTTGCCATCCTTCATTACTTTATTGATGAACTTGGCTACAACCACATTTTGATGCTTAGCATCAGCTGGTATTTCTATTTTTCTAGCCCGGGCCCTTCTTGGCATTTTAATCTCCTCTACTTAAGCCTCTTCGGCACTCTCGGCCGAGCTTTTAGCCTGTTTTGTCCCATACTTACTGCGACTTTGACGGCGGCCAGCCACACCGCTAGTATCCAAGGTACCACGAACGATATGATAACGAACGCCGGGCAAATCCCTGACCCGACCGCCGCGAATCAGCACCACCGAGTGTTCCTGAAGTTCATGCCCCTCACCTGGGATGTAAGCTGTTACCTCAATCCCGTTGGTGAGGCGCACTCTGGCTATCTTACGTAGTGCCGAATTGGGCTTCTTTGGGGTAATAGTCCTGACTTGAATACAGACCCCCCGTTTTTGTGGTGAGCCCTTCCCCTGCGTCAGGGTGTTCTTTAGGGCATTATAACTTAAGCGCAATGCTGGCGCCCCAGTTTTCTTTGAAAGCTTCTTGCGCCCTTTACGGATAAGTTGATTTACTGTAGGCAAGTTATCCCTCCTAATTCCCACAATTCAAATGGATGAGCCAAAGCTCATCCATTCGTGGCCTCAGTGAAGATTGAAACCCTATTTTCAATCTATCCACTAAAAGCTAGAATTTCAGAAACTAATCTTTAAGTCTAGCATAACTGGAAGTTAACTGTCAACACCAGTGCAATCTAGACCGTTATTGACAAGGTGGCGTGGAACAAATAAGCTACACACAGGCGAGAAAGCAATGACTAAGATAAGTCTGGTGAAGACCTTTGAACGAACTGAAGGCGTACCTAGAGCCATTACCTTGCTTCAGTCTAATCCGGTTCAAGGCAAAGCCGTTGTCCTCAAGCCCAATTTCAATTCTGCTGATCCTGCTCCCGGTTCCACCCACAACGATACCTTACGTAGCCTTATCCTAACCCTACAGGAAATGGGTGCTACCGGGATCACATTGGCCGAGCGAAGTGGACCAGGGGATACTACCCGCCAAGTAATGGAAAATAAGGGTATCTTCAATTTAGCTGAGGAGTTAGGCTTTGATATAGTCAACCTTGAAGAGTTGGGGCCCGAGGGATGGATTCACCTGCATCCCAAGAATAGCCACTGGGAAAACGGTTTTCATTTTCCACGAGTCTACGCCGAGGCAGAATCCATTGTCCAGACTTGCTGTCTTAAGACACATGCCTTTGGCGCTCACTTCACCCTTTCTTTGAAAAACTCGGTGGGTATGGTGCCCAGAATAGGTTACCCCTATATGAGTCAGTTGCATACATCACCTTACATGAGACAGATGATCGCCGAGATTAATAGCGCTTATTCGCCAGACCTAGTTTTGTTGGATGGGGTAGCAGCCTTTGTTGATGGTGGCCCGTCTTATGGTAGGCGAGTGGAGGTTGGGGTGATATTAGCTGGCAATGACCGAGCGGCAATTGATGCGGTCGGCTTAGCCATTTTGCGATTGCTGGGCACTACCCCTGAAGTCAGTCGAGGAGCTGTCTTTGAGCAAGAACAGATCGCCCGAGCAGTAGAGCTAGGTTTGGGGATTAGGTCACCGCAGCAGATAAAGCTCATCACTGATGACCCGGAGAGCGAAGCTTTAGCTGGAAATATCAGGGATATTTTGCTTGAGAGTTAGGCTTAAAGCCTAATTGACAAAGAGGCTTGTCGGAATTAGGATTGGTTATCAGGGTATAACTGGCAAATTTAGTCTAGAGAAGCAACATTATGACACTACTAGAGCTAATAAAACACCGAAAAAGCATCCGGGGTTTTACTAATAGACCTGTGGAACGGGAGAAGATAATGATGTGCCTTGAGGCAGCAAGGCTGGCTCCCTCCGCCTGCAATTCACAACCGTGGAAATTCATCGTCGTCGATGACAAGAAGCTAAAGAATAAGCTATGCAAGGCCGCCCTAAGTGGCATATATTCGATGAATTCCTTTTGTAAAACGGCACCGGTTATAGTTGCCGCCATCTCCGAAAAGTCCAAGTTCTTAGCCAGGATTGGCGGCATGTTTCGTGGTACCAAATACTACCTTATCGATATCGGGGTAACCTGTGAGCATTTTGTCCTCGAGGCTGAAGAGTTAGGCCTTGGAACTTGCTGGATAGGCTGGTTTAACGAAGAGGCGGTAAAATCAATATTAAATGTCCCCAAAAATAAAAAGATAGACATCTTAATCGCTCTGGGCTACCCCGATTGGGAGAAGGGGCCTTCAGAACATAGCCGGGAGCCATTAGACAAAATCGCCTCCTTTAATTCCTACTGAGCTTTTTGCTCATTTTCAAGTTACGTCCGGCTGTATTCCATCAAAGTTTTACAGCCCACTTGCCTGTCCACAAAGTCGTCCCCAATTGGCACCTTGAGTCTTTATTAAACCCAGTAAAATAACACCTAAATCCAATAATCTTATTGACAGTAGGCATTTCAGGTGCTATAATGTTGCCTGATGGCACTAACTGGGGGGTGCTGCGGTAAAGCTGCTAGCAGCAGAAGCGGGGTTTTTTAACTTATGGATGTCCAACCCATAAGGTTTTTCACCCTGAGACCTCACCGTAGGATATGCCTGGCTTCGGGCTTAATTCCTGTCCAGCACCCTCCCTTGGATGATACTTTAATCACGAAAACCCTCAATTGAAGCTATGGCAAAAAAGAGGAGAACCACCTAATGTTCCCCAGCGAAATGGTGATCTTGATGGCGATTGCGGAAACCGGGGGTTTAGGTAAAAAACTGCTAACCCGCCCGATGGATATTACCGGTGAATACATTGGCTATTTATACAATTCACTGGTTATACGCGGCTATCTAAGGGGGAATATAGTCAGAGGATATCAACTTACCCCGAAGGGCCGGGAAGCTATTTTGGAGTTCCTGCAGGTAAATAAAACCAGAGTCAAAGAGAGAATAAAGACATTACAAGAACTGCGCATCGGAATTAATCAAGAGCTAGACAAACTGGAAAAGGAAGCACTCGGGGTCAAATAGCGGAGTAAATCACCCTCTTGGAGAGGGGTTACTCACCACAAATCCCAAATGTGGCGTGAGTAACCCCCTTTAACTTTAGTGCTGGTAACTTAAAGCAAGCGCCCCTAGTTTACAAATAGGGATTCCTGGACTAAAATGGCTCTAGATTCCAGACAGCCAAGGGTTCATCTCTAATATGGACGTATTGACAATCGCCTAAAGAGGAGTAAAATTAAAGTCCCAACTGTAAGACAATAACTGGGAACAATAAGAATTGGGTCAGGTAAGATGAGCGGATGAGGTAAGGGCACTGGAATCGCCGAATTACGGCGGTGGTTGGTGCCCTTTTCATACTTTAATGAGATTTGTCGAGTTAATCGGCAAAGGGGGTGGTGAGTTCTGAGGAAAGGGGATGATAAATTTAAGCAGGCCAAGATGTTGTCAGGAGGGTTCATATGAAAAGAAGAAAAGTCTTTATAGTCACTGGTAGCTTATGTCTGGCTTTGGCTATAGCAGCGTTACCTTTAATGGCAGGTTGCGCTGCTGAAGAGGTAGCTCCGGTGGAAAAGGTTTATCGGATCGGTGAGTTGACGATAGTTGAGCAGCCTGACCCGTTGGCAGTGCGCCAGGCGATGTATCAACCGGGCTTTGCTGAGCGGCTTGCATTTCATCGGGTGATGGCTGAAGCAGGCTTTGTTGAGGGAGTGAATGTCGAGTATATTTCCCTGTCCGCCGAGGGTGATATGACTGTAGCCAAGACGATTGCCGACCAATTTGTCTCGGAAAAGGTGGATTTAATTCATGCTATCACTACCCCAATCGCTCAAGTCTGTGTGGCTGCAGCTAAAGGAACAGGGATTCCTGTGGTTTTCAGCAGTGTTACTGCTCCAGCTGCGGCTGGGATTGTGTCCACCTGGGATGCGCCTCGCCCTGACAATGTAACTGGCGTCAGCAATATCGCCGACATGAAGGCCCAGATGGAGGAGATTAAGCTGATTTACCCTGGAGTTAAGGCGCTCGGGGTGATTTACAATGCCAGCGAAGCGAACTCTGTTGTGCAGATAGAGCTGATAAAGGATATTATGGCGGATGTTGGCATTGAAGAGCTGGTAGAGGAAACCTGCTCGACAAGGGCTGAAGTGGCAACCGCAGCTGTTGCCCTCATTGGTAGGGTTGATGCAATCTACATTCCCACCGACAGTACTGCCACATCCGGGCTTGAGGCCATAATTAGTGTCGCTGAAGAGAATAAGATACCCACCTTTGGCTCTACGTGGGATATGGTTGAGAGGGGTTGCATTGCCGCTCAGTTTGCCGACTACAATTGGATAGGCGGGGAGGCAGGGCGGTATGCTGCTCGGATACTAAAGGGAGAATCCGCCGGTGATATTCCAGTCGTATGGTGCCCTTGGGAAGCGTTAAAGCTGGTAGCCAATCCTGGGGCGGCGGAGAGAATGGGCATAACCATTCCGATTGCGGCCTTCAAGGATCGCCGTCTTAAGGAGGTTGTGGGCGCATGGGGTGAATAGGTTATCAACTATTCATCAATATGCATTCTAGTAAATGATAAAAAGGAGGTAACAATGCCGATAATTTTCGTCGAGATGTGGGAAGGACGCACCATTGAACAGAAGAAGGAACTCGTTAAGGGTATAACTGATGCAGTAATAGTAGCGGTGGATGTTCCCCCAGACCATGTTCGGGTCCTCATTCGTGATTACGCCAAGCATAACTGGGCAAAGGCAGGAAAACTCGCCTCAGAACCAGATTTTGTCCCAGGTTAGTTGATAAAAGGCTGAATCAGGTCATGACGAAGCAGGAGGTCTATCTTTACAACGCTGATTTTCGGGGCTAAAATAGATACGGTTTTGGGCGATTAGCTCAGTGGTTAGAGCGTCGGTTTAACATACCGAAGGTCGAAGGTTCGAGTACATCGTAGCGCATATTAAGAAAGGGAATTTTGGGAAATGGCTAGAGGTTTTCCCCCTGGTTGCACACTGACAGATAGTCTTAAATCTAATGTACTTGAGAAAAGTACGGCACGTAAAGGCACATGTACTACTTGTGGGATATTGGGAGCTATCACACGGAGTTATCGTAGTATGCCGTGTTCGCATATGAAATGGAGTGGGGAATACATAAAGAAGAAATATAGGTATGGTGACTGGAAGTAAGCCGTAGACCTGGGCAGTTAGCTCAGTTGGTTAGAG
>JAUVZV010000040.1 GCA_030602375.1 Chloroflexota bacterium
GGTGAATACAATTCGTCTAACCTGTAATCTCCGTTTTTCTCATTACCTGTTTATCCAAATCGCCTAAGAGACTGCATAGTGTCCTTTGGCCTGTTGTACCGGGACCAACACCCTTTTTACCCCGTCGGCGAGGGTCTACAAAAATGTAATTGACACACTTTTTCCCACCCAGACATCTATCTTTATCACATGTAGACCATCTAGCTACTGCCTCGACTAATTTCATATTGCCCCCCTATTTATCCAGATTATATCAATTTATCTTGGCTCAATATTCTAGAAAGCCTACCTAATTACCTTCTCCCCCACATAGCGCTGGAGCACCTCGGGGATTAAGATAGAGCCGTCGGCTTGCTGGTAGTTCTCCATGATGGCAATTAAGACCCTGGGCAGGGCTAAACCCGAGCCGTTCAGGGTGTGGACAAACTGGGGCTTGGCATCGGATGAGGGACGGTAGCGGATATTGGCTCTTCGGGCTTGAAAGTCGGTGCAGTTGGAGCAGGAGCTTACCTCAAGCCACTCTGAAACACCCGGAGCCCACATCTCAATATCATAGGACTTGCTTGAAGCAAAGCCCAAATCAGCGGTGCAGAGCTGCGCCACCCGATAGGGAATCTGAAGCTTCTGGCAGACATCATCAGCGTCACCTACCATCTTTTCCAGTTCGTCATCGGAGGTTTCGGCTTCGGTAAGCTTATATAGCTCCACCTTATCAAACTGGTGGCCCCGCTTGATACCTCGGGTGTCCTTGCCGGCCGACATCTTTTCGCGGCGAAAGCAGGCGGTATAGGCGACATAGTATAGTGGCAATATCCCCGGTGGTATAATCTCATCGCGGTGCATATTGGTTAGGGGCACCTCGGCGGTGGGCACAAACCAGAAGTCGTCCTCTTCATCGTGATAGAGGTTATCGGCAAACTTGGGCAGGTTACCCGAACCCACCATGCACTCCCTTTTTACCATAAATGGTGGGTAGACCTCAGCGTAGCCATGCTCCTTACTATGAAGGTCGAGCATAAAGGAGATTAAGGCTCGCTGCAGTTTGGCACCCAGCCCTTTAAGTATATAGAAGCGAGTACCGGACAGCTTTACCCCCCTTTCAAAGTCGATTATGTCCAAGGATTGCCCCAGCTTCCAGTGGGGGGCAGGCTCAAAATCAAAGCTCTTGGGTTCTCCCCAGTGGTGCACCACAACATTATCCGTCTCATCTTTACCTAAAGGTATGGTGGGGTGGGGTATATTGGGCACCTCGAGCAATAGTTCCTCAAGTTGCTCATCCAGACTCCTCACCTCTTCTTCCAGGGCTTTTATCTTGGCACGAAGGCTGCGACTTTCAACGGCGATTTTTTTACCCATTTGACTTTGCCGCGCGGCCTCTTTTCGGAAATGCCTGAGGTTCTCCAGCTCAAGTATCTTCTGGCGGCGCTTGTGGTCAAGCTCCAGGATTTCATTTAAGGGTGCCGAGTCCCGGCGACTTCTTACCGCTTCTTTAACCAGGTCAATATTCTCACGAATAAATTTTAGGTCAAGCATAATTCTTTACCAACCCACCCCCTTTTTCCCCCTCCCTTGATAAGGGAGGGGGAATGGGTTATGTAAGAGAGGCTTCGCCTCTCTGTAACTCTGCGTCAAACCTTTCTTTATTTTACGGTTTCTCCTTGAGTTGAGGGAACAGGATTACCTCTCGGATTGACTGCTGACCGGTCAGCAGCATTACCAGACGGTCAATCCCCACGCCTAAGCCACCACATGGCGGCATCCCGTATTCCAGTGCCTGGAGGAAGTCTTCGTCAACACTCTCAACTTCAGCCCCCGGCTTTTGCTCCTTTTGTTGCCTCTGAAAACGCTCCCTTTGTTCTAACGGGTCGTTAAGCTCGGTAAAGGCATTGGCGATTTCCATTCCCCCGGCGAAGGCTTCAAAACGCTCAACGGCATTTTCATCATCAGCTTTTCTCTTTGCCAAGGGTGACATTTCAATCGGGTAGTCTAGGAGAAAGGTCGGCTGGATTAAGTTTGGCTCGACAAAACTCGAAATAAGCTCATCAATGAGCCGGCCCCGGTCCTTTTTGGGGTCAACCTCAAGTTTCAATCCCTGCATTCTAGCCCGCAGTGATGAAGCATCAGGATATCTAGCAAAGTCAATCCCGCTGTAACTTATAATTGCCTGGCGCAAGTCCAATTTCTGCCAGGGGGGTTTAAAGTTAATGGTGTTCTCACCGAACTTAACCTGGTCAGTGCCCAAGACCTTAAGGCAAATCTGAGATACCATCTCTTCCAGCATCTTCATTACGTCACTGTAGTCAGCATAGGCTTCATAGCTTTCAAGCATGGTGAACTCAGGGTTGTGCTTGGTGGAGATACCTTCGTTGCGGAAGGTACGCCCCAGCTCATAAACCTTGTCCAGACCGCCGACAATAAGCCTCTTTAGGTGCAGTTCCGGGGCGATGCGCAGGTATAAATCGCGGTCAAGGGCGTGGTGATGGGTAAGGAAGGGCTGAGCCAGCGCTCCACCGGCTTGTGGCTGTAGCATCGGTGTTTCCACTTCCACAAATCCCCGCTCATCTAGAAACTGGCGTATGGCGCTAATTATCCGGCTGCGTATCTTGAAAGTCTCCTTGACCTCGGGGTTGGCGATGAGGTCAAGATAACGCTGGCGGTAGCGCGTATCAACATCGCTAAGACCGTGCCACTTTTCGGGGAGGGGCTTTAGTGACTTAGAAAGCAGGGTAAGGATTCCTGCTTTCACAGTGGGTTCTCCGCTTCTGGTGCGGAAAAGAACGCCCTCTGCCAGGATAATATCGCCTATGTCCAGGTCTTTGAGCAGCTCTTTATTGGTGTCGTCGAGGGCTTGCCTATCTATCATTAGCTGAATTTTCCCTGAGCCGTCGCGTAAGTCCATAAAGGAGATTGGGCCCATGCGACGGTGGGCTGTGATACGGCCGGCGACCATGATAGTCACTGCACGTACTTCATCAGGCGCAGCTTCCTGCTTTTTGAGTAGGTCTATGGCTTGTTGTGTGGTGTGAGTCCGTTGACGGCGGTGAGGATAAGGATTAATGCCGCGGGCACGGATTCGGGCAAGCTTTTCCTGTCTTTGTTTGGCGATACGCTCAAGTCTTGATGTCATCTCCTGTATTATCCTCAATCTAGGCTTGGTCAGGTTTATTTATTGGGTACTAACATCCCTTTTTGTTCCTTTAGGGTCAAAAGCCAAGTGGCAGACTTTACCTCTCTTTCCAGAAGGTATCTTAGGTAGTCATACATTACGCCCTCTAGCTCCTTGGATATTGATGAGTTTAATTTCAGCCGGCTCGAAGTAGCATAATCGCTATCCTGCAAAAGCCTGAGCACCTTGAGGGCATTGACTGATAACGGGTAAGTTAAAAACTCGTGCTGAGTGCAGTTGGGGCAGAGCATACCCCCGGCAGCGGAGCAGAATGAGTTAGTAGCAGGCTGTAGTGCTTTGTTGCAGGCAACGCAGTGTTTAAACTGGGGTCGGTAACCAACTTGATTGAGGAGATTAATTTCAAAGTAACGCAAAACCAGTTCCTTATCTTTATCCTTACAGAGGGGCTCAAGTGTCTTGAGAAGTAACTGAAATAAGGGGTAATTCTCGATATGCTCAGCAGCAAACTGGTTTACCAGCTCAGTGACATAAAGGGCGCAAGAGGTAAGCCAAAGGTCACTCTTAAGCTGAAGGAAACTATTTATTGTCTGGCAGCCGGTTATAGTATCCAGGTTTCGGCCCCTAGCCAGCCAAACTTGACTATAAGTGAGTAGTTCCAGGTGCCCCGCCATCTTGCTCCTGGGTCGCCTGACCCCCTTGGCAACGGCTTGAATCTTACCCAGGTGAGGGGTGTAGAGGGTAAGGATCCTGTCCGCCTCGCCAAGCTTGACTCCCTTGATAATGATGGCTTCGGTCTGATAGTTCCTTGGATTGGACATTTTAACTACTTCTATTCAATAAATTTAAACCCGTCAGGTTTTCTAAAGCCTCTTCTTATTAAGATATCCTTTTCTTTTAAAAGGCAGGCTCTATTGTGAGCTATAGCTTTATCAAGGTCTCCGTTTTGCCAGGCTATCATACACAGGAGTCCGTTATCATAAAACGGGTCGCCGTAGTTAGGAATGGCTAAATCCCTAACTGCTCTTGCTTTAGGCTCTCGTGCTTCTTGGAGTTCACCATCAAAATAAACCTCTCTGCCAAGCTCATAAAACAGAACGCCCCTCTCAAAATCAGTATTGAAGGCGTAGAAGGGTCTATCTAACTGGTCTAAGAGCTCTTGCTCTTTTTGCTGCAGTTCATCAAGTGAGGCCATACCTTGAGCACAGGATATATTAAGACCGTATCTATTTATATAGCCAAAGATGACCATTTTCATACCTTTATATTGCCTGGAATCACTATAGCGATTGTCAAATTCCCCGACAGTCTCAAGGTCAATAATGGTGCCTTCGAAATCTGAGGTTATATCCTCTCTATATTCTATTAGCATCTGGTAACCTCATATGAAGGTGAGGGAGGTGCTAAGATAACTAAAACTCCTGCCTCCCCTCAATGGCATGGGTTAGGGTAACGTCATCGGCATACTCAAGTTCAGTGCCGAAGGGCAGTCCCATGGCTAGTCTGGTAACTTTAATACCCATAGGGGAGATGAGTTTGCTTAAGTACATGGCGGTAGCCTCCCCTTCAATATTGGGGTTGGTAGCCAGGATAACCTCATCTATTTTGTTTGACTTTAGGCGCTCCAGAAGCTCGTTAATCTTCAGGTCGTCAGGTCCTATCCCCTCGGTAGGTGAGATGGCCCCATGGAGCACATGGTAAAGCCCATGATAGCTTGTGGTGTGTTCTAAAGCCGGGACGTCCTGCGGCTGTTCTACAACGCAAATTTTACCGTGCTCACGCTGCTCATTGCGGCAGATGAGGCAGGTCTCGGTGTCGGTAACATTAAAGCAGACAGAACATAGCTTGGTCTTCTGTTTTATGGATAGGATGGCGTCAGAAAGTTGCTTGACCTGCTCTTCAGGGGCATGGAGTAAATAGTAGGTAACCCGCTGGGCACTTTTGGGACCGATGCCGGGTAGCTTGCTCAACCCCTGAATCAGTTTATATACCGCTTCTGAAGTGGGTATAGAACCCTGGTCCAATTTTAAGCCTCCTTATCAATAATTTGGGCGCCCAGTTTCTGTGCCTCCCGTACCAGGTGGTTATCTTCCGGCTGGTAAATACAGCGTATCTTTAAGGAGCGCCCTAGGTAGTGACTCAAGATTTTTTCAACTATCTTTTGATTTTCGGCTTCTTCTATCTTCTCCTTATGGTAGGGGTATTTAAAGGCTAAGGTTACAGTATCGTTTTCAAAGGCTACCGGTTTAACACCGGCACTTCTTAAGATGGCAATTGCCGAGGTTCTCTTGGTATCTTCTGGGGCTTGGGCGGTAACCCCCTTCCAGTTTGATTTAAGCTCTTTAATTTCATTGCCCGGTTGAGGCGGGGTAAAGGTAGCTGGCTCCGGGGTAGCTACAGACTCAGCGGTTAGCTCAGCTTCGGCCGGTTTTATTTCCGAAGACGGTGGTTCCACTGGTGTGGTTGCTGCCTTTGCCGGCTGGTGAAGTATTGGCTCGGTTTGAGTTTTGTGGCTTTCTTTTTCTTCATCTGAGGTCAGGATAGAGTCAACCAGGGCAAGCTCCAGGGGTAAGGTTGAGTGGTGATCAAGACCAAGCTCAAGTTGACCGAAGAGCTTGACTGCCCTTAGGATCTGGGTTAGGTTAGCTTTAGCGGCCAAGTCTTTAAGCTCCGCTATCTCCTCAGGGGTTAAGTCCAAAGTCTCCTCAGAGGCGGTCTTTACTAACAGTAATGCCCTGAGGTATTCCACTAGCCCCCGATTGAATTGACGCAAATCCAGTCCATCACTATTGACGTTGTGAACTGTGGTCACTGCCGCGGCAATATCACCCTCTATAAGATATCTTATTAGTTCTTTGGCTCGCTCATCTCCGGTAATACCTAAGAGAGCCTGAACCTGCTTAAGGCTAATTTCAGAGCCATAGTAGGTCGTTAGTTGTTGCAATATGTTTTCCGCATCCCTGAGGCTACCGGTGGCACTCCTGGCAATAAGTCTTAGTGCTTCGGGTTCAATTTTAATATCTTCGGCTTGGGAGATAAGGGTTAGTTTGGAGACGATGTCTGCCTGCGAAAGACGCCTAAAATCAAAATGCTGGCATCGGGATATAATTGTCGGTAGCACCTTGTGGGTTTCCGTAGTCGCCAGGACAAAGATGACGTGGGGCGGGGGTTCTTCAAGGGTCTTAAGTAGGGCATTAGAGGCTTCATTGGTGAGCATGTGAACCTCATCTATAATATAGACCTTAAAGCGGGCTTGGTTTGGGGCGTAGTTAACCTTTTCCCGCAGGTCTCGGATTTCATCAATACGGCGGTTTGAGGCAGCATCAATTTCAATTACATCCAGGGCCCTGCCCTCGGTTATTGATTGGCATAGGGAGCAGGTATTACATGGCTCTCCCTGGCCGTTATTGAGGCAATTTATTGCCTTAGCCAGAATGCGCCCGGTACTGGTCTTACCCGTTCCCCGGGGACCGCAAAAAAGGTAGGCATGAGCTATACGACCGCTCCTGAGGGCATTAAGTAGGGTCTGGGTTACCTGTTCTTGGCCGACTACCTCAGCTAAGGTTTGGGGACGCCACTTACGATAAAAAACCTGGGAAATCATCTTTTTACTATTATACTCCATAATAACTTGTTTCCAAAGGTTTTTTAAGTAGATAACTGTTTAATTTTAGGACGATGCTTTTAGGGATATGAAAATTCTAAGTTTTAGAAGATGACCTAGCTCAAGCAAAGTCGGCTCAAAACTAAAACCCCCTCCCCATTTTTAGGGAGGGGGTAGACCTGACTTTAGATGGGCTAAAAGAAAGGCTAGTTACAGGAGTGTCGGCACGTCCTTGGATAACTCTTCCAGTTCCTTGAGTTTGTCCTCGACCTCGGCCTGCCGCTTCTTGGTATCGTGCATAAGTTCAATTGAGTGACTGTAGTATTGCTTGACCTTTTCCACCTCACTTAGTTCGGACAGAACCAAGGTGATATCCAGCGATCTTTTCTCCCTGGGGTAATCACCATTTCTGATGATAGCCTCAGGGGCTATATCCTTGAGGTAGTC
>JAUVZV010000043.1 GCA_030602375.1 Chloroflexota bacterium
TTCTAAAATTATCCCGATACCATTTAGCGAATGAGCTAATCCCCTCAGGGTCAGCCACGGCTACTTTTTGATGCCCCCTTACGGCGACCGCCCTCAGCTTCTTGGAGCCCATCACCGCACCAATGCCACAGCGACCACAAACATGCCCCAAATCATTGACCACACCAGCAAACCTAACCATATTCTCGCCAGCGGGACCAATCTGGGCAACACGAATATTACGGTCCCCTAACTCCTCTCTAATGGCTTCCTGGCATTCTTTGGTTGGTTTGCCCCAAAGGTGTTTGGCATCTCTTATTTCAACCTCACCGTCCTTAATCCAGAGGTATACCGGGTCTTCTGATTTACCCTCAACAATGATGGCATCATAACCGGCGCGCTTGAGTTCAGCACCCCAGTAGCCACCAACCTCACCATCACCATAATACCCGGTCAGTGGTGATTTGGCACCGACGCTGTTGCGAGCGGTACCAGCTACTGGTATCCCGGTAACCACTCCGGTAGCAAAGATTAATTTGTTTTCCGGTCCGAATGGGTCGGCATTACGGGGCACTTCTTTAAGCAGGAAATAACTAATAAAACCCCTGCCCCCAAAGTAATGCCGGTAAAATGACTCGTTTAGCTCATCTACTGAATAAGTACCGTTAGATAAATTTACCCGCAGTATTTTCCCAATATAGCCATTCACTACTCTAAACCTCCTTTATGATACTTTAGCCCATATTGTAACAGATAGCGAGCAAGTTGCGAAGTCTAACGCCTCACTGCTCGCATAATTTTGTTTATAACTGGGGTTATATCCCGGGATGTATCCACAACATAGTGGTTACGCTGGATTTTTTGAACCAAGGTTTTCATTCGCTGGTACACCTGCCAGTCAGCATCTGAATAATTCCCCGACTTTTCTTTTTGCTTTCTGGCTTTAAGCCGCTCATAAACTACCTGAGGAGGAGCCTCAACACGCACCAGAATTAGCCTAACATTTAGCCTTTCGGCAATACTATAAAGTCGCTCACGATAGCGCTCTGACAAATTGGTGGCATCTAAAATAAGGGGGGTCCCCTTTTTCAGTAGTCTCTCAATAAGGAGATGAATCGCTTGAAAGAGTTGTGCGCTTTCTTCGGCGCTATAACTCGGTGACGGGAAAAGGGTCCTGCGCAAAGCATCGCTTTCTAAAATCTTAAACGGTAATCTCTCCGCCAATCTACTACAGAAAAAAGACTTTCCGGTTCCAGGTAATCCACTAACGACAATGAAACTAGGCTCTGCTTCTGGTTCGGGGAATTGCCCCAAGCTCTCAATCAGCTGCTCAACATCATAAGCAGCCCTTGCGCTTTCCATACCCCCTAATTATAAATGTTTTGCCTTCACTTCGCCAGTCATATATGGGGTAAGACGTTATCAAAAGTGCTTGAGGTTAAGAGGTGTTTCCTAATCTTCACCATAGAAGGCGACACCAACTAACCCCGGCCCGGTATGAACCCCCATTACCGGTGTAAACTCGGTAATGAATAGCTCGGTGCAATTAAACTTGGCAGAAATCTGGCTTTCAAGCAGTTTTGCTTTATCCAGGGCATCAGCATGCATCACCGCTACATGAAAGCGCTGCCCTTTACTCACTTTCCGTTCCATTATTCTTAGGATTTGCTTTAAGACACCCTTGGTACTTCTAGGGAGCGCCACGGTATGAGCCTCACCTTGGCTAATGGTGAAAATGGGTTTAATCTTGAGCACCGAATTAACTAAGCCAGCTGCTCTGGGCACACGCCCTCCCTTGACCAGATAGTAAAGAGTATCAAGGTCAGCAAATACGCTTACCCGCGTCATTACATATCTTGCGGTTTGAACCACCTCAGCCAGGTCCCCGCCTGAAGCAGCATTTTTGGCGGCAGCCAAAACAACCAGCCCTTCACCAGCAGCCGCCGTACCACAATCAAGTACCTCGATAGTTACCTTGGGCAGGCTCTCTTTTGCCATCTCCTTAGCCAAAAGCGCTGAATTAAACATGGCACTTAGCTTAGCTGAGATAGTAATACAGAGGATATTGCTAGCTTTTCTACCAGCCTTAAGGAAAGCTTCAAGGTATGGCTCAGGTAAAGAGCCTGAAGTGGTGGGGGTTTCCTCTACCTCTCTTAAGCGAGCATAAAACTCGGTAGGACTCATGTCTATCCCGTCCCGATAGACTTTATCTCCAAAGATAAAGTTTACCGGCACTACCTTGATATCGTACTTTTCAACCTGTTCGGGGCGAATACAGGCAGTGGTATCAGTTACCAAAGCCACCTTATTAGTCACCAAAATGAAAGACCTTTCTTATTCTTCTACATAAAAGGCAATTAGTAGCGTTCCCCTGCCGGTTGCATAGCCCATTATCGGTGAGAAGTCGCTAAGCCAGAGTTCAACACAATCAAATTCGGATGAGATTTGCTCTTTAAGCTTTTCCCCTTCATCGGGCACATTGGCATGGGCAATGAAAGCATGTATCGGTTTTGCTCCAACCTCGTTTTTCATCTTGCTAAGCAGTCGTCTTAGCCCGATCTTTTTGATTCTGGTAATACCGGTAACGTGAACTGAACCCCCTGAAATAGAAAACAATGGCTTAATGCTGAACGCAGCCATCAGTCTTGCTGCCATCTTGGGTATCCGTCCCGTCCGATAAACGTGGCGTATGGTTTCAAAAACACCAATGACATTTACCTTGTCTCTTACCGTCTCGGCTACTCCAATGACTTCAGCCAAGCTTTTCCCCTCAGTAGCCGCCTTTGCCGCTGCCAGAACTATCAGTCCCTCTCCCCCAGAAGCATTGAGTGAATCCAACACCTCAATATTTGCCTTAGGCAGTTTATCCTTGGCTTCCTCTTTAGCCACCAAAGCCATATTGTAAAGGGTGCTCAGTTTAGAGGAAAGGGTGATGCAGAGTATATCCTGAAACTCCTTACTTGCCTCACGGTAGGCTTCAAGGTAGTCACCGGCAGAGCCGGGTGAGGTTAAAAACTTGTCCGGGTCCTTAGCCAGTAGTTCATAAGCTTCGGTAGGGGTTATAGTCACCCCATCTTTATATGCCGTGCCGTCATAATAGATATTGAGCGGTACTACTCTTAAGCCATACTGCTTTATGACCTCTGGAGGTAAGCCGGCGACACTATCGGCAATAATGGCTATTTTCTGCATCACAAATCCCCTTCATCACCATATCCTATCCCTCGCTCCATCCAAGGAGGGATTAAGAAAAGACTCACCATCAGCAAAATTAAGATTAGAAAGGCAATTAGGCTCAGCCTTCCTTCGGCATAGTAAGCAACCATAACCAGGGTTAGAAGCCCTGAGGTAAGAAGTGCCGTCACCTTTAGGGCACGCTGCCTTAAACGAATAAATATGGCCGCAGTTGCCGCCAGGGCCAGAAAGCTCAACCCGATTCCGGGGGCAAAATCCTGAAGCCGCTGCAAGCTGGACTGGGGAAATCCCTCCACCGACCATACAGCCAAAAACCAGCTTAAGATAACAGGCACTGGAAGTAGCATTAGGGTGCTGTAGAGCCAGTCTCTCTTAAGGGTCTGGATTATAATTGAGCCTACCAGCCATAAAACCAAAGGGATATAAAGGAGTATTGCTAGCCAAGACCACCCTCTGGGTAAATAGAGCAATAACAGTCCAGCAGCTATAAGTGGCACCAATGAGTAGCCGAGCCAAGGGAAAAGCCAGGTTGGTTTATTATGCCGCCAACCATAAATCGCAATACCAACAACTAAGATAGGAGCAATCAGCAGCCAACCAATATCCTGCCACCAATTAAGAGCAAAGAGGAGAGCAAAAAGTAGATGCGGCATTGAGGCTAAAAGTGTTTGCTTCCAGTTGCCTTGGCTATGGGCTTCATAAATCTGACGGGCGACCATCTTAGCTGAACCCAGAAGCCCGATACAGCTTTTGGCTGCCTCCTCATCAGAAAGTCCTTTTTCCCTCAGCTCCTCAAACCTGTCCTCAATATGAGACTCCAGTTCACTTAAGACCTCTTGTTTTTCTGAAGGAACAAGTCTTAAATTATCCCTGACTATGGCTAAGTAGCGGTTGATTGCTGTTGCCATTTCCTCTACCTCAGCTAATTAGACGCTGGCTCAATAATCAGGTTCATTGCCGCTAAAAAGTTCTGCCACTGACTTCTCTTTTCCACCAACATGCGATGGCCCTTATCAGTAATATGGTAATACTTCCTTTGTCGCCCGCTGGGTAGTAACCTCCACCTGCCCATGACTAAGCCAGCTTTTTCCAGTCGGTGCAGCGCCGGATAAAGGGTCCCCTCTTTAAATCTAAAGTAGCCAGCACTCCTCCTTTCGAGTTCCTTGATAATCTGATAACCGTACATCGGTTGCTGACTTAATAGGCAAAGAAGCAGAGAATTAGCAGTACCTTTCATTAGCTTAGCCTGTGGCACCATTTAACTTACCCCTCTTATGATAATACCTAGATTACCTATGTATATCCTAGCACATGTTTCGCCATTTGGCAATAAGATTTAGGGAATCAACTTACCCCTTATGGATGGAACCGGCTAAAAATCAAGGAGGCATTGACACCACCAAAGCCAAAGGAATTAGAAAGAGTCACCCCCACCCTAGCCTTCCTGGCTAGATTAGGCACATAGTCAAGGTCGCACTCAGGGTCTGGCGTTTCATAATTTATGGTTGGGGGGATGATGCCTTGAGTGATAGTCAAAATTGAAAAAACTGCCTCCACTGCCCCAGAGGCGCCCCATAAATGACCTATCATTGATTTATTGGAGCTTACTGGTATTTTGCTGCTATGTTCTTGAAAAACACTTTTTATGGCTCTGGTTTCAGTTAGGTCATTTAGCTGTGTTGAGGTGCCATGGGCATTAATATAATCAACCCTGTCAATCGAAATATCAGCATCGTTAAGTGCCATTCTCATGCAATTAGCCGCCCCAAGTCCTTCATTGTCCGGCGCAGTAACATGGTAGGCATCATTACTAGAGCCGTAACCCAATACCTCAGCATAAACCCTGGCGCCTCTATTTAAGGCAAACTCCAGTTCCTCCAGGATGAGCATCCCAGAGCCTTCGCTGCTGACAAAGCCATTACGGTCTTTATCAAAGGGGCGACTAGCCTTCTCCGGTTCATCATTTCTAGGAGAGGTGGCTTTCAAAGCATCAAATCCAGCCACCATGATCGGGGTAATGCCAGCTTCAGTGCCACCGGCAATCATAACATCAGCCTCACCCCTCCCGATAACCCTAAAGGCATCACCGATGGCACTTGTTCCCGAGGCACAGGCAGTCACCGAGCACATATGAGGTCCTCTGGCACCGTACTCTAGGGCAACATAACCCGGTGCCATATTAGCCAGAAAGCCGGGGATAAAGAAAGGGGAAACCCGATGAAGAGCACCCTCTAGGATTAACTGATGTGTCTTTTCCATATTTTCTATCCCACCTACGGCGCTCCCAATCGAGACCCCAATCTTATCCGCATTGTCAGGGTTTATAGTTAACCGGGAATCCTCTATAGCCATTCGGGCTGTAGCTAGGGCAAAATGAATAAAACGGTCTACCCTTCTCACCTGTTTTTTATCGATAAAATCCAGCGGCTCAAAGTCCTTTACTTCACCGGCGATCCTGGTCCGAAAAGCCGCTGCCTCAAATCTGGTAATCGGGCCAATCCCAGATTTTCCTTGGCACAGGGCTTGCCAGCTTTTGCTCACCCCGGTTCCCAAAGGGGTTGAAGCCCCCAGTCCTGTTACCACTACCCTTCTTTTCATCTATAACCTCTTAAGGGTAACTAAAGAATTTTGGCAAAACCCCAGGTTAACCCCGTTTTAAGGTGATGAAAGTAAAGAACCTTTAAGGTCTTGTTTGCGTATTTTCACCAGTTGAGGTTCCGGGTAAAGAATCTACAAATATAATCTCCTTAGGCAATTTATAGTCAGCCATGTGCTTCCGGCAAAATTGCCTAATTTTCTGCTCCGTAGCCACCTTGTCCTGTTTAAGTCTAATAACCACCCTGACCACCTCCCCCCGTGTATCGTCATGAATTCCAACTACTGCCGCCTCGGCTACTTTGGGGTGACGAAGTAGTACATTTTCAATATCGCCGGGATGGATATTTTGACCTTTGACAATGATGATGTCCTTCTTTCGGCCTAATATGAAGACAGAGCCATCCTCATCAACCTTACCAATATCACCAGTATA
>JAUVZV010000012.1 GCA_030602375.1 Chloroflexota bacterium
TGACCTGCCCCCTTTGTGTATCGGTCAAGATTGGGTGGAGGAAATAAGGTCAAGACTGCCTGAGTTGCCTGAAGCCAGACGCGACCGATTTATCGCTGAATATAACCTACCGCTTTATGATGCTAACCTACTCACGAGTTCAATAGTAACGGCTAACTACTTTGAAGCCTGCATGAGAAGAGCACCCCATAGCTGGTCACCCAAAAAGAGTGCCAAGCCAATAGCTAACTGGATACTTGGTGAGTTCAGTCGCCTGCTTCATGCCACCAATACTGATGTAAAGGACATGGAAAGTAGAGTTAGCGCAGTGGCACTATTTGATTTGTTGCAATTGATATATGAAGGTCGTATCAGCGGCACCAGTGCCAAGCTGGTATTTGAGGAAATGTTTAATACCGAGAAATCCGCTACCGACATTATTACCCAGCAGGGGCTTAGCCAGATCAGTGATACCCAGGAGATTGAGCGGGTAGTTAGTCAGGTGATAGAGGCTAATCCTAAAGCAGTGGCTGATTACAAAAAGGGTAAGAAGCAATCCCTGACCTTCCTGGTTGGTCAGGTGATGAGGGCAACCAGAGGGCGTGCCAACCCCCAGCTGGCAAACGAATTACTAAAAAAATTGCTTGACGAGAACCTAGCTTAAAGGGAAAGGATAGATGGAAACTTACTTAAATATAGCTCAAATTGTTACCTCCATTGCCTTGATAGCAGCTATCTTGCTTCAGGTTCGAGGTGGGGGGCTGGGTGGTATCTTTGGTCAGGCAGATACGGTTTTCCGAACCAGACGAGGCGTGGAAAAGACGCTGTTTCAGCTGACCATTGCCTTGGTAGTTTTGCTGGTCACTCTATCGCTAATTATGCTCATCTTACAGAAATAAACCCTAGGGCTTTAAGTTAGGGATAGGATGAAGCTAAGAATATGGTTTCAAGAGACCAGACCCCAGTTTCTGCTGCTTTCGGTGGCACTGCTTTTCTTGGGTACCGGTGTTGCCTGGTATGAGGGTGTGTTTCATCTTGGTTATGCGCTGCTGGCTTTGGCGGGACTGCTTCTGGCTCACATTGCGGTCAATGTGCTTAATGATTACTTTGACTTCAGGAGCAAGCTTGACTTTAAGACTAAGCGAACCCCTTTTAGTGGGGGTAGTGGTATCCTTCCGGCTGGCCTCTTAAAGCCGGGACATGTCTTCTGGTTTGGTGTAATCTCGTTTCTGCTGGCAGCGGCTATTGGTATTTACTTCATTGTGGAAAGGGGCTTGGGGCTGCTGCCACTGCTTCTAGCCGGTGCCTTGTTCATTTTTCTCTATACACCGCTAATAACCAAGCTCGGCTGGTCGGAATGGGCGGCTGGTGCCGGGATGGGGTCTTTGCCGATTCTCGGGGCTTATTTTATTCAAACCGCAAGCTACACCATGCCGGCGGTTATCGCCTGCATACCATCTGGCATTTTGGTGCACAACCTCCTGCTCTTAAATGAGTTCCCTGATATGGAAGCTGATAGTAAGGTGGGTAGAAAGACCTTGCCCATCAGTATGGGAGGAAAGAAAGCAAGCTGGGTTTATTCAGTCTTGATGGTAGTAATTTACTTTTGGGTAATCGGCTGGGTTGTGGCAGGGGCAATGCCGGTCTTCTGTCTTATAGTCCTTTTAACCCTCCCCTTCACCATAAAGGCTATTCAGGGTGCCCTGAATTACCAGGATATGAATAGGTTGATGCCAGCCATGGCAAATAATGTTATGGTTGTCCTTTTCTTTCAGGTGCTTCTGGGGGCAGGTTATATCCTGGGCAGGGTTTTCCTAGGCTAGAACCCAAAATCTATTCCGGTTTTCCGCCAGGCGAGTATGGATAAATATTGATTGGTATTGGGAAAGGATTTGGCTTTAGATGTCTCAATTTGACCTGATACTTCTTCATCCACCCAGTGTTTATGACTTTAGAAAGAAGGCGATTCTTTACGGACCGGTAAGTGACCTGATCCCGCCCTCGCCTGTCTTTGAGATGTATCCTATTGGCTTTGCCAGCATTGCCGAATATCTAGCCAGATGTGGCTATAAAGTGAGGATTGTCAATCTAGCGGTGCGGATGATGAAGGATAAAAACTTTGATGCTGAGGTATTTTTAAGACGCTTGAGTTCTGAGGTCTTCGGCATTGACCTTCAATGGCTGGTACATGCCCACGGCGTGATTGAGGTAGCCAAGATAGTGAAAAAGTACCACCCGCAGGCAAAGGTGCTACTGGGTGGCCTTGCTGCTTCTTACTTTTACCGGGAACTAATCTGTTATCCTGAAATTGACTATGTGCTGCGGGGCGATTCTACTGAGGAGCCGCTAAGGCAGTTAATAGAGAGTGTCAAGAGTGATAAAGAGCCTGAGGCGGTACCCAATCTCGTCTGGCGGGATAATATGGGTAGGGTGTGGGAAAACCCCTTTACTCACCTTCCCACTGACCTGAACGATGTTATGGTTAATCATTATAAGAATATCATACGCTCTGCTCTCACCCAGCGTGACCTTCAAAGTTATCTTCCTTTTCGGGACTGGCTTCGCTATCCCATCACTGCTATATTCACCTGTCGTGGTTGTACTCAGAATTGTGTTATCTGTGGCGGTTCGGCGACAGCTTTTCGGCGTTTCTTCGGTCGAAAGGTACCGGTCTACCGCTCCCCCCGACAGGTAGCTGAGGATGCCAAGCGAATCAGCCATTTTAGTAATGGACCGATTTTTATTCTGGGGGACCTTCGTCAACCGGGTGAAGAGTATGCTTACCAAGTCCTTGAGTTACTGAAAAAGCAGAAGGTAAAGAATCAGTTTATCATCGAGGTATTCTCCCCGGCCCCAACGGAGTTTATCCGCCAGGTGAGTCTAGCCTGCCCCAATTTCTGCCTTGAGGTTTCCCCGGAGTCTCACGACCCTGAGGTGAGGCTGGCTTCGGGTAAAAGTTACACCAACCAGGCTCTGGAGCAGACCTTAAGCGATGCCCTCCGTTTTGGCTGTGGAAGATTGGGTGTGTTTTTTATGATTGGGCTACCCAAGCAGACAGCAGAGTCGGTGCTCAAAAGCGTTGAATACTGTGGCTATTTACTGGAGAAATTTAAAGGTGACAGGAGGCTCTCACTTTTCATGGCACCGCTAGCACCTTTCCTTGACCCGGGTAGCCTTGCCTTTGAAGAGCCACAGCGTTACGGCTACCGGATACTCTTTCGGAACTTTGAGGATTATCGTCAGGCGCTGGTCTCACCAAGCTGGAAGTATGCCTTAAATTATGAAACCAACTGGCTTTCACGCCACCAGATTGCTGAGGTTACCTATGAGGCTATACTTCGCCTTAACCGCTATAAGGCTAAATACGGGCTCATCTCACCCGGGGTGGCTCAGCTTGCCGAAGAGCGCATCAAGAAAGCAAGAGAGATGTTATATCGCATTGATGACATAATATCCAAGGGTTTTGACCCGGGGGAGTTGTCATCCCTTAAACCGGAGATAGACCGGATAAACATGTTGCCGGTGAGTGAAAAAATAGAGCTTGAGCTTCCAGTGGGACTCTTTAAGCTGAAGCCCTGGCGTTATCTCTGGTCCTTGGCAACCGGAAGGTAGCTACTTCAAAAGCACCCCGGTGCCATAGGCCAGCACCTCAGATGCACTCTGCATTACCATTGAGGTAGCAAATCTCATGCTGACGATGGCATTGGCGCCCTGTTTTTCAGCATCCTCAACCATCCTCTGAATCGCCTCCTCTCTTGCTTCAGCCATCATTTTGGTATATTCGGTTATTTCACCGCCGACCATACCCCGCAGCCCGGCCATAATATCCCGGCCAAGATGCCGGGCACGGATAGTGCTGCCCTTAACCAGTCCTATGGTCTTGGTGATTTGTCTGCCTTCAACCAGTCCTGAAGTGGTGATAATCATCTCTCTACCTCCTTGAAGCGGTCTTTCTTAGATAGCCTGTCCTTAATGGCGATACCAATGAGAACCAGTACTCCAACTCCAATAACACCAGTCCCTATCCTGATAAGTAATGGAATATCGCTAGCCATAAAAAAGACTTTAACTGTCCAGCCAGTTAAGATCAATATACCAATGCCAATTAAGATAAAGGCTACATTCTGCCACACAATTTCCTCCTTTTAGCGTTTACGCTTCCATGTTGTACCCTGAGGGGTATCCTCTAGGTTTATACCGGCTTCGGCCAGCTTAACTCGAATCATATCTGCCTGCTGCCACTTTCTTCCTTGGCGCAGTCTACTGCGCACTAAAATCAGGTTTTCAACCAGTTTTTCCGCCCCCTCTTCGCTTGGTGAAGCACCAAGGTTTAGCTCTTTGTAGATTGATTTACTGATTTGAGCAATTAGCTCAGCGTCCAGAGGTGCAACTTGAGCTTGCTTGAAAGTAAGTCCCATCACCTCATCGCCCAGCTTCTTAAGTGTGGTACGTGCCGCTTTGGCCTCAATGCCTTCGCTGTCATAGCGGTTAATCTCCCTGGCTAAATCAAAGAGTAGTGCCAGAGCCTGGGCGGTATTGAAATCGTCGTCCATGGACTTGATAAATTTTTGCCGATAGTAATCGGTATCTATTTCCTTACCGCGTTTAGCGCCTGAAGGGATATTATTGGCTACCTGCTGTAATCTCTCAGCCCCTCTTTCGGCTGCCTCCAGAGCCTCCTCAGAATAGGTAAGGGGGCTTCGGTAATGGGAGCTTAGGATAAAGATGCGGATGGCGTCGGGGCTGTATTTTTCCAGCGCCTCTTTGATGCTAATCAGGTTGCCCAGGGACTTACTCATTTTCTCTTCGCCGAGCTTGAGTAAGCCGTTATGCAGCCAATATTTAACAAAAGGCTTTTTTTGAGTAAAACTCTCCGACTGGGCGATTTCATTTTCGTGGTGGGGAAAGATTAAGTCCTGACCGCCACCATGGATGTCTAAGCTTGTGCCTAGGTATTTTAGTGACATGGCACTGCACTCAATATGCCAGCCGGGGCGTCCTTCACCCCAGGGGCTGGGCCATGACGGCTCATCAGGTTTTGAAGCCTTCCACAGGGCAAAGTCCATCGGGTGCTCTTTGTCCTCACTGCCCACACTGACCTCGGTTGGTGTCATTGACGCTAAACTTCGGTGGGAAAGTTTGCCGTAGTCCGAAACATTTCTAACCCTGAAATAGACGCTACCCTTTTTGGGATAGGCATAGCCTTTACCAACAAGTCCTTGTATTACCTCAATGATTTTTGGTATCTCCTCGGTGGCTTTGGGATAGAGGTCAGCCTTCTGGATGTTGAGAGCTGCCATGTCCTCAAAGAAGCTTTTGGTGTATTTATCCGCCAGTTCACTAGGGGAAATACCAAGCCGGTTGGCACGGTCGATAATCTTATCATCAATATCGGTTATGTTCTGGACATACTTAGCCTTATAGCCACGGAACTTGAAATAGCGATGGATGACATCAAAGATAATATAGCTCATGGCATGCCCGATGTGAGAGTCACTGTAGGGCGTAACCCCGCAGACATATATTTTAACCTCACTACCCGGCGGTAGAAAATCCTCTTTCTTTCTTGATAGGGTATTAAATACTCTCACCTTTTTCTCCCCTAACTTACTCCTTTTCCAACAGGGCTGTAGCAAAACAAGCCATCCCCTCACCCCGCCCCACAAAGCCTAGTCCCTCGGTAGTGCTGGCTTTGACGCTTACCTGTTCTGGATTAATGCCCAATGTCTGGCTTAAGTTTTGCCGCATCTCGGTGATAAAACTGGCAAATTTGGGCTGCTCAGCTAGGATGGTGGCGTCAACATTAACTATCTTTAAGCCATTCTCTTTAAGTTTATCACTTACTGTTTCAAGCAGTCTTAAGCTTGAGATGCCCTTATATTGCGGCTCGCCGGGCGGGAAGTAGCCACCGATATCTCCCAGGGCTGCTGCCCCCAAGAGGGCGTCAATAATAGCGTGGCTTAAGACATCGCCGTCACTCCAGCCACTAAGCCCTTTACCAGATGGTATATCTACCCCGCCCACTACCAGCCGGTGACCTCGAGCCAGGGCATGGACATCATAGCCGATACCGACACGCAGTCTACTTTTCATGTTCTTTTAGTAAAATCTCAGCCAAAGTAAGGTCACTAGGGGTGGTTATCTTTATATTATCATAAGAGCCCAGGTACAGTTTAACCTTAAATCCTGATGCCTCGACCAGTGAAGCGTCATCGCTAACTTCACTTTTTGCCCGGTGGTGGGCTTCGGTTATTATATCAAAGCGAAATACCTGTGGGGTTTGTACCACCCACAAGTTATCTCGCAGGGGTGTTTCCCGAACGAGCTGGCCCTTACCTGCTACCTTAATGGTATCGGTAACTGGCACGGCAGCAACAGCAGCACCGGTCCTTTTAGCTTCAAGCAGCCCTCGTCGGATTAGCTCTTCAGAGACCAGAGGCCTGGCTCCATCGTGGATAACCACCCAGTGGCAGCCACTAAGCTCCTTGAGCCCTCGGGCTACCGAGTCCTGACGCCTCCTGCCACCGAGACAAACCCTGGTTACCTTCGACCACCCCTGCTTAAGGGCCAGTTCCTGCCCTAATTTTAGGTTTTGCCTATTTAAGACGATAACAATCTGGTCAATTAGACGACATTTCTGAAAAGCCTCAACTACTCGGGCTAAGATTGGCTTGCCACCTAAGGGGGAGAGCATTTTGTCAATGCCACCCATTCGCTGGCTGCTGCCGGCAGCGGTGATAATGGCTCCCACCTTCTGATGACTATCAATTTCTCTCAAGACCATAGCCTGATTATAAAGCAAAACCAGCGCTTCATCTACTACCAAACTGAAAAATGAGAAATTCTAGATAGCAAATTTACTGCTGGCTTAAAAGTCGCTTAAGGGGGCTTTTTTAAGTGGTCTAAGATAAGAGGTATTGTTGTGCTCGGTAAGTATAAGTTGCCCGTTTTGGTAAGCAAAGGTGGTAATGCCACTGGTATCTTGCTTTATGTTCCAGAAGTGAGAATTATCAAGCCCGAGTAGGGCGCATATCAAAACCTTATTTACCACGCGGTGGGATACCAGTACTACCGTGCCATCATATTTATCAAGTACGGAGCCTACCAGGCTTGTGGCTCGCCTTCTTACCCCGTCCAGGTTTTCACCACCGGGTATTTTTACTTGCTGCGGATTTTCCAGCCACTCTCGGTAAAGGCTTTCATATTTAGCCTTCACCTCTCCGACGGTTAAGCCCTGCCATTTGCCAAAGTCAAAGTCAATTAGAGCTGGGGTAACTTCAACCTTAAGCCGCTGGTAATCGGCAATACCTTGTGCTGTCCGGAGTGCCCTCTTCAGCGGGCTTGAGTAGACTTTCTCAATCTTGAGCTTGCTTAGGTATTCACCCAGTAGCTCAGCCTGTTTAAGGCCGGTCTCATTTAGCTCAACATCAATCCTGCCCCTGAATACCTCCTCAACATTCCACTCGGTTTCCCCGTGTCTTGCCAGAATAATCTCAGTCATTGGGTAGGCCTCTTCGTTTTCTATCTGGTGTCAGTCCCTCTGCTATCGCTTCTCTCAAGGTGCCAACCGGGATAAGATTTAAGGTTTTGCTAGATGCTGGGCTTATCTTAGCACTCACTTTGGGCACCAGGCAGCGCCTGAATCCCAGTCTTTGAACCTCATCTAGTCTCCTATCAAGGTGCGAGACCCCTCTCAGCTCACCACTAAGCCCCACCTCCCCTAGGGCTAGAAGTCCTGGGTCAACTGACAAATCACGGAAGCTGGAAGCGATGGCCAGGGCAATACCCAGGTCAGCTGCTGGCTCCCGGATTTTAAGCCCACCGGTAACATTAACGATAATATCTTGACTGCCCAGCTTTAAACCGACCCGCTTGGTGAGCACGGCGGTGATGATGAGCAGCCGGTTAAAGTCAATACCATTGGCGGTTCGCCTTGGTAAGCCAAAGCTGGTGGGATTAGTTAAGGCTTGAATCTCAACAAGGATAGGGCGGGTGCCTTCAAGGGTAGGCACTACCACCGAACCTATAGTCTCACTCCCCCGCTGCGACAGGAACACCTGCGATGGATTATCCACCTCCAAAAGACCCTGACTCCTCATCTCAAAGACGCCTACCTCATTAGTCGAGCCAAAGCGGTTTTTGGCACAATGCAGCAACCGGTAGCTACTAAAAGCCTCACCCTCAAGATAAAGCACTACATCAACAATGTGCTCTAAAACCCGAGGACCGGCAATAGTACCATCCTTGGTTACATGCCCGGTAATGAAAATGGGTACCGCGCTCCTCTTTGCCCATTGCATCAGCCGCAGGGTGCATTCACGCACCTGGGTGATACTGCCGGCGGTCGTATCAAGCTCTGGGAGATAAACCGCTTGAATTGAGTCAATAACCACCAGACTGGGTTGTAACTCTTGAACTTGGCTTAGGATAACTTCTATGTCGGTCTCAGCCAAAAGGTAAAGTTTCTCACCGCTTATCCCTAAACGCTCTGACCTGAGCTTGACCTGATGAAGTGACTCCTCAGCGGAGATATAAACTACCTTGCCCCTACCCTGTGCCATTAAGGCTGAAGCCTGAAGTAGAAGTGTTGATTTGCCAATACCGGGGTCACCGCTTATCAGTACCATGGAGCCGGGTACCAGTCCTCCACCAAGCACCCGGTTAAACTCGGTGATGGGGAGGGGTAGACGGTCTTGCGCCTGGCTTGCGACCTGGGATAGCTCTTGAGGTAAATTATCGGTTGGGATAGACCGCAAGGAGGTGGCGGGGGTGGTTAGGATTTTCTCAATAAAGGTATTCCACTCCTGACAGTTAGGACATCGCCCCAGCCACTTCAGGCTCTCCCTACCACACTGCTGACAGATAAAGACCGTTCTTGAGTGGCTTCCCTCTGGCCTGCCCATAAGTTGACTTTACCTGATTTTAAGTAAAATGACAAGGGAAATTTTAGCTTTAGAAGGGTTGGCTATCCTCCCAGCATACCTAGGAATATGCCGGCAACAACTGAAGTGGCGACCGCACCTGCCATATTGGGACCCATGGCGTGCATAATGAGGAAGTTTTTCGGATTTGCCTGCTGCCCCAATTTTTGCACCACCCGGGCTGACATCGGGATTGCCGATACCCCGGCAGCACCAATCATGGGGTTTATTTTCTCCTTTAAGAACAGGTTGGCAAGTTGGGCAGCCCAGACACCGCCAGCGGTGCCAAGGGCAAAGGCAACCACTGCCAGACCAATGATGGCTAGGGTTTCAAGCTTAAGGAATACTACAGCCGGCATCAGGGCACCTACCGTTATGCCCAAGAGGAAGGTTAAAACATCAATAAACACCCCGCCGGCTGATTGAGCCAGCCGGTCAGTAACCCCACTGGCGCGAAGCAGGTTGCCAAACATAAACATACCGATAAGTGGTGCTGATTTGGGGACTATCAAAGCGGCAACAACAAATATTATTATCGGGAAAAGGACTACCTCAAGATTTGGGACTTCACGGAGCTGGGGCTTCATAAATATGGCTCGCTCCTTTTTGCTGGTTAGGAGTTTTATCACCGGTGGCTGAATAATAGGCACCAGCGCCATATAAGAGTAAGCTACCAGTGTAACTGGCCCAAGTAGCCATGGGGCTAGGGCGGCAGTAAGATAAACGGTAGGCGGGCCATCAGAACCGCCGATGATACCGACACAGGCGGCTTCATTTACCGTGAACCACCCGGAGGAGTAAGCGATAAGAAAGACCACAAAAACGCCCATCTGAGCGGCGGCACCAAAGATGAAAGATATCGGACGGGCGATGGTAGGCCTGAAATCAGTCATCGCCCCTACCCCAAGAAAGATGAGCAGCGGAATTACTCCACTTTTAATCCCGTAGGTGTAGAGCACATTGAGCAGGCCTATCTTACCTTCACCGATAGCTCTTATTAGCTCGCTTAAAGAAGCTGCCTCAGCGGGGAAGCCATCAGGGGTGTATATCATCAGACCGGCAAAGGGGATATTGACCATAAAAATGCCCAGACCGATGGGGATGAGCAAAACCGGCTCCATCTTCTTGGCGACACCGAGGTAGATTAAAAGCCCGGCGATAATAAACATTAGGATATTGCCCCAACTTAGGGCACCGAAGGCACTTTCATAGAGACCGAACATTTACTCTTTCCCCGAACTTTCTTTACTCAAGGTTGTAGTCTTGGTAGTTTTTTTAATTACCAGTCCCACCACCCAGGCTACAAGTGAAAGGGTCAGCAAAACCAGAATAGTTACCCCGAAACCACCCCCGGCAATCTTGGCTACTAAATTCCAATCTATCATTTTGATTAAGCCCCTCTGGCTGGGAGATTTAAGGAACTTGGCCTTTTACCTTGACTAATATTCAATGATGGCGATTAGATCGCCTGCCTGAACCAGTTGTCCTGAAGAGACATTTACCTGGGTAACTGTACCCCCTACCGGGGCTATTATGGGATTCTCCATCTTCATTGATTCCAGTATGCAGAGTACGTCTCCTTCTTTAACTGTGCTTCCCTGACTAGCATTGACACTTATTATCTTTCCCGTTATCGGAACCTCAATCTTTTCCTGGGCCAATTCCTAATCTCCTTTCCCCTTTAGCTGACCCTAGTTGCTACTCCGAGCCCATATTTTGGGCGAATTAAAAGGGCGGTTTCCTTTTTAACTTCCCGCCCTTCCCAAGCACACTTAAGGCTACATAGTTGCCTAGGTTTTATCATCCCCCAACAGGGCTTCTGCTGCCGCACGCAGCGTAATTTCTTCCCCCTCAAGGTCAACTACAATAGTATCCCCGGCGCGAAATTCACTGCGGAGCAGGCTTTCGGAGAGTTTATCTTCGACCATATTCTGAATCACGCGGCGCAGTGGCCTAGCCCCATAGATTTCGTCATAGCCCTTCTCGCCCAAGAAATCCTTGGCGGCATCGGTTACCTCTAGCTTCAGGTTTTTCTCCTCAAGTTGCTTACTTACTGTAGCCAGCATCAAATCAACTATCTTTCTGATATGCTCCTTGGTCAGGGAATGAAATACAACCACACCATCAATGCGGTTAAGGAACTCGGGGCTGAAGGTCTTATTTAACTCACCGAGAAGTTTTTCCTTCATCCTTTCATAGACTTCTTCCCGAGTCTTAGCTTCGTCTGAGTGGGCGGTAAAACCGATTGTAGAGCCTTTCCTGATGAGTTGAGCACCAACATTACTGGTCATAACAATGATACTGTTGCGGAAGTCAACACGCCGCCCTTTAGCATCAGTCAGATGACCATCATCAAATATCTGAAGCAGGATGTTGAATACATCAGGGTGAGCCTTCTCAATCTCATCAAGGAGTATGCAGCAGTAAGACTTGTGCCTCACTGCTTCGGTAAGCTGCCCGCCTTCATCAAAGCCAACATATCCCGGTGGGGCTCCCACCAGTCGGGATACAGTATGTTTCTCCATGAACTCAGACATGTCAAGCCTGATTAGGCTATCCTCGCTGCCAAACATAAACTCAGCCAGTGCCCTCACCAGCTCCGTCTTACCGACACCAGTGGGACCGAGAAAGATGAAGTTACCTATAGGGTGTCTCGGGTCCTTGAGACCAGCTCGAGCCCGCCTTACCGCCTTAGCAATAGAATTAATCGCTTCATCTTGACCAATAATGCGTTTATGGAGTACCTCATCCATATTAAGCAGACGGCTTACCTCATCACCGGCTAGCTGCACTACTGGAATCCCGGTCCACATGCTGACTACTTCAGCAATGTTTTCCGCGGTAACGGTCGGTTGCTCTTTCTCCTGTGTTGCCTGCCACTGTTCTTTCAGTCGCTTAATTTTTTCCTCAATTTGAAGCTCACGCTCACGTAATTCAGCGGCGTACTCGTACTGTTGTGTAGCCAGAGCCGCGTTCTTATCTTTGCGTACACTGTCCTCAATTTGCTTGGCTTCTTTCAGGGAAACGGGTACCGTGCTGTGTTTAATCCTGACTCGTGATGAGGCTTCATCAACTAGGTCAATAGCCTTGTCGGGCAGGAAACGGTCGGGGATGTATCTGGCGGCTAAGGTTGCTGCCGAGTGCAGGGCTTCATCGCTTATTTTAAGGCGGTGATGCTCCTCATAGCGCTCTTTGATACCTCGTAAGATTTCTAGGGTTTGCTCAACAGAAGGCTCTTCGACTAAAACAGGCTGGAAGCGGCGCTCTAGTGCTGGGTCACGTTCTACGTGTTTGCGGTAGTCATCAAGGGTGGTAGCGCCGATGCATTGCAGTTCCCCTCTTGCCAATGACGGTTTGAGGATATTAGCTGCATCAACCGCCCCCTCGGCGGCCCCGGCACCGACAATGGTGTGGAATTCATCAATGAAGAGGATGCAGTTACCTGCGGTTTTTATCTCATCAATTACTTTCTTTAACCGTTCTTCAAACTCACCGCGGTACTTTGTCCCAGCTACTACCGCCCCCATATCCAGGGTTACCAGCCGTTTCCCCTCCAGCGTCTCCGGAACATCACCGGCAACAATGCGGTGTGCCAGGCCTTCAACAATGGCTGTCTTGCCCACACCCGGCTCGCCAATAAGGGCGGGGTTATTCTTGGTGCGACGGCTGAGGATTTGAATGATTCGCTCAATCTCGGTAATCCGTCCGATGACCGGGTCAAGTTTGCCGACACGGGCAGCTGCGGTCAGGTCAATGCCTAACTGGTCTAAAACCGGGGTGCGGCTCTGAGAGCGGGCAGCTCTGGCCTTGGGAATACTTTGACTTAAGACGCGAACCGTTTCAGCACGTGTCTTATCCAGGGTGACATCAAGGCTGTCTAAGACACTAGCCGCTACTCCTTCTCCATGACGCAGCAAGCCCAGGAGAAGGTGCTCAGTTCCGATATAAGTATGAGTCAGCTGGCGTGCCTCATCAATTGCCAGCTCGATGACTTTCTTAGCCCCAGGAGTAAGTCCGGTTTCCTCACTAGGGTGTGTTTCACCGCGTTCAATAGCGTATTCTATTGCCGAACGCAGCTTACTTAAGCTTACACCCAGGCTAGCCAAAACCTTAGCCGCTACCCCCTCATCTTCCCGTACCAGACCAAGCAGAATATGCTCTGTCCCAATATAGTTATGGTTATGCAGGTGTGCCTCTTCTTGGGCTAGGGTGAGCACGCGGCGGGCTCGCTCTGAGAATTTGTCAAATCGGCTAGCCATCTCTTCTCCTTAAGCTACCTCTCAATAAACGGCCTTAGGTCTATTATAAAGCAACTGCTTCTTAAGGTCAAAAGTGTGCACTTTTTAATTTACTCTGCCTTTGATGTCGGGAAGGATGCCGTCCCTTCTTTAAGAGCCTCCTGGCAATGGCATATTTTCCACAAGGGGTTGCCCCCCCAGTATCGTCTGCGCTGGGGCGTTTCACTTCCGTGTTCGGGATGGGAACGGGTGGTTCCACCCCGCTCTAATCACC
Organism: Chloroflexota bacterium; assembly: GCA_030602375.1. GTDB lineage: Bacteria > Chloroflexota > Dehalococcoidia > Dehalococcoidales > JAUVZV01 > JAUVZV01. The sequence continues at coordinate 13,413 of JAUVZV010000012.1, forward strand.
AGAAGGCTCCTTTTAAGGTTACCTATCAGTGTTTTTGTTTCAGTTGAGGCTATAGAGCTAGGGAATTAGTGCTGTTGGTTTTGCCTTCTCTTTTGATTATAAAGGTTCTACGAGTCGTATTATAACACACTATACGTGATAAGAAAAGGGCTATCCAATAAGCGCGCTTTAGAATTTGCCCTTCAGCTTTTTATAGGTCTTACTTAGGGCTTCAGGTATTATTTTGGTGTCAGCTAGGGCTGCCATGAAGCTGGTATCACCCTGCCAGCGGGGTACGAGGTGAGTATGGACATGCTCACTGATGCCGCCCCCGGCTACCTTGCCCATATTTACGCCGAGATTAAAGCCGCCGGGGTTAAAGACCTCTCTTAAGAGCTTAAGGCTACGGCGAACTAATCTAAAATGTTCATCAAGCTCCTCATCGGTTAGCTCCTCAAGACTTGAGATATGCCGATAGGGTGCAATCAGAAGGTGACCTGGGTTATAGGGATAAGCGTTCAGCATAACGAAGTTCTTCTGCCCCCGATATAAGAGGTAATTTAGCTCGTCACTTTTCTCTTTAGGTTTGCCACAGAAAATACAGCCTTCAGGTTTTTCCATCTCGATATACTCAATGCGCCACGGTGCCCATATCCGTTCCACTTCCTTCTCCTTTTGAGAGGCTGGCTCTAGTTTAATCTGCTTTCTCTTAACTGTCAAAAAGCCTTGAGGCGAAGGAAGACTAATTTGTAAAAAATACTGCTATCCCCTATAGTTAGACTGATTATGGGAGGAAAAAGCCCATCAGCTGACAGCATAACCTTTCTGGGGACGGCCGGGGCTAGATTTGTGGTTATAAACCAGCTCCTCGCCTCAGGCGGCCTGTGGCTAAGCTTAAGTGGTGTTGAAATACTCCTTGACCCTGGTCCAGGCTGTCTAGTTCAGTCGGCGAAAAGGAAATTGAAAGCCGATAAATTAAGCGCCATTATTTTATCGCATCGTCATCTGGACCATTCAGCAGATGCCAATATTATGGTTGAGGCGATGACTCAGGGTGGACTAAAGCGACATGGCTTGCTTTTTGCCCCCTCTGATGCCCTCGGGGGTGAGCCGGTTGTCTTCTCTCATCTTAGAGAGAACCTTGAGGGTGTTGAGGTCTTGGCGGAAGGTAAGACCTACTCTGTTGGCAACATCTCTTTTACTACCCCGCTGCGGCATATACACTCGGTAGAGACCTACGGTATGGTATTTAAAACCCCGGAGCATACCTTTTCTTATATTAGCGACAGCCGCTATTTTGATGAGCTGTGCCAGAGTTATCAAGGTGAGCTCCTGATTATCAATGTGGTTGGACTGGAGGCAGGTCACCCTTATGACCACCTTTCCTTACCCGATGCGGTTCGTATTATTACTTCTGTTAAGCCCAAGGTAGCTATTTTGACCCACTTTGGTATGACCATGTGGCGGGCAAAACCTTGGCAGATAGCCCAGAAATTAACTGGAGAGGCTGGCATTAGGGTGCTTTCAGCCAGGGATGGGATGAGGTTTGACCTCTCAGAGTTGGGTGATAGCTAGCTTAAAGGCTTACCTTTTTAACTGGTTTGTCACCTTCTGCTTAGGCTATAATAGATAATTCGGGAAGCAAATTGGATTTTTCGGATAACATACTACTTCAGGTTACCAAACCAGCCCGCTACACTGGCGGTGAGTGGAATAGCATCGTCAAAGACTGGGACAAAACCCCAATCCGCTTTGCCTTGAGCTACCCGGATTTATATGAAGTAGGTATGTCCAATATCGCCATACCCATCCTTTATGATTTATTAAACCGCCAGCCGGATGTCCTTGCCGAGAGGGTCTATGCCCCCTGGCCGGATATGCAGGCGGTGATGAAGCGGGAGGGCATCCCTCTTTTGAGCCTGGAATCAAAACACCCCGTAAGAGAGTTTGATATTATTGGTTTCTCACTTGGTTATGAACTTACTTACACCAATGTCCTCAATATGCTTAACTTAGGGCAAATACCAGTCCTGGCTTCAAAAAGGGATGGCAGTTACCCGATAGTGATTGCCGGCGGTTGCGGTGCTTTAAACCCGGAGCCGATGGCTGATTTTATTGACTTCTTTGTCATTGGGGATGGAGAGGAGGTGGTACTTGAGCTACTAGATGCTTTTCAAGATTGGAAAAAGGGTAAAGGAACAAGCAAAAAGGAGCTTTTGCTCAAGGTGGCTACTATCCCCGGCATCTATGTGCCCAGCCTTTATGAGGTTTTATACCAGCCAGATGGCTCATTTAAAGGTATTACACCAGCGGTGGCTCAGGCAAGTCCAGCTATCAAACGGCGAATAATTTTGAAACTCCCGCCCCCGGCTACCAAACCGGTAGTCCCTTATATTGAGGTAGTGCATGACCGCGGGGCAGTAGAGATTCAGCGCGGTTGCAGCCGTGGCTGCCGCTTTTGTCAGGCTGGGATTATCTACCGTCCGGTGCGGGAGCGCCCACCGCATGAAGTGGTGAAGGCGGTGGGAGAATTGATAACTAACTGTGGCTATAATGAAGTCTCACTGGTCTCTTTAAGCACCTGTGACTATTCCCAGATTGAAGAGCTAGTAGCTAGGTTATCCCAGCGTTATGGGGAACATTTATTGAGCCTGTCGCTGCCCAGTCTCAGAATTGGCAGCTTTTCTGTAAGGCTGGCTGACTCTCTCCCCACCCACAGGAGGGCCGGGCTCACCTTCGCCCCGGAGGCAGGGAGTGAAAGGCTGCGGCAAATCATCAACAAGGCTGGTTCTGAGGAAGAACTGCTTGAGACAGCAGCCCTTGCCTTTGAGGGAGGCTGGCAGAACCTAAAGTTGTATTTTATGCTTGGACTGCCTGGTGAGACTGAGGATGATGTTGAAGATATTGCCAAGCTTGTGGGCAAAGTCCAGGACTTAGCTAAGAGAACTAAAGGTAGAAGACCCCAACTAAGAATTAGCCTTTCTACCTTTGTCCCCAAGCCACATACGCCTTTCCAGTGGGTGGCTCAGGAGGGTGAACCCCAGTTAATAGCCAAGCACGAGTTGCTTAAGCGGGGGCTGCGTCGACTGGGAATTAAGCCATCTTGGCAGGACCCCAAAACGAGCCTGCTTGAGGCGGCACTGTCGCGAGGGGATCGGCGTTTAGGTAGGGTTATTTACCAAGCCTGGGAGTTGGGCTCTAGGTTTGATGCTTGGAGTGAACACTTCAACTTTGAGAATTGGCGCCGCGCCTTTGCTGAGGCTGGGATTAGTGCTGAATTTTATGCCCAGCGGGAACGCTCCCCAGACGAAGCACTACCTTGGGCTCACATTGATGTCGGTGTAAGTACAGCCTATCTTAAGCGAGAACTTGAGCATGCTTTAGCAGGTAAAGAGACCCCCGACTGCCGCCTAAACACTTGCAATGTCTGCGGACTGGAGAAGTGGCTTGAAGATTGTCAGCAAAAGCTTAAAGCTTCAAGCAAAGCTCCCTCAATGGCCAAAGACTAGAGCACTGCTAAGCACTACCACATAAACTTGTTGTGCTTTGAAACTAGTGCTAAAATCTTCTTAGTTAAGGGAAAGGTATCAGGAATGTCTAATGCCATTGTCGTCAAAGGGGCTCGTGAGCACAACCTAAAGAATATAGATGTCGTTATTCCACGGGATAAGCTGGTGGTAATTACCGGTGTCTCTGGCTCGGGGAAGAGCTCACTGGCCTTTGACACCATCTATGCTGAGGGGCAGCGCCGTTATATAGAGTCCCTATCGGCTTATGCCCGTCAATTCTTGGGCAGGATGGAAAAGCCTGATGTTGATTACATTGAGGGTTTAAGCCCGGCGATTTCTATTGACCAGAAGGGACCAAGCCACAACCCTCGCTCAACGGTGGGGACGGTAACTGAAGTCTATGATTACTTAAGGCTGCTCTTTGCCCGGGTCGGTCATCCCCATTGCCCCAAGTGCGGCCGGGAGATTGCCATGCAGACAGTGCAGCAGATTGTTGATGCCATTCAAAATCTCCCCCAAGGCAGCCGCATTATGATTTTGGCACCGCTGGTTCGGGACCGTAAGGGTGAGTACCAGGGTGTCTTTAGTGACCTGCGCAAGGCTGGTTATGTCCGGGTTCGGGTTGATAGGCAAATTTATGACCTCTCTGAAGAGATTGAACTTGATAAATTCAAAAAGCACTCCATTGAGGTGGTAGTTGACAGACTGATAATCGGGCAGAGTGGTAGTCAGAGCCGCATTGCTGACTCGGTGGAAACAGCCTTAAAACTTGGGGCCGGGGTGGTACTGGTATCAATTGTTGACGGTGAGGAATTACTATTTTCAGAACACTTTGCCTGTGTCTATTGCGGGATTAGCCTAGGTGAGATTGCCCCCAGGACCTTTAGCTTTAACAGCCCTCACGGCGCTTGTCGTCAGTGCAGTGGCTTGGGGGTTAAGCTGGAGATAGCCCCAGACCTGGTGATACCGAATAAAGCGCGTTCCATTGCTGAGGGGGCGATTCACCCCGGCTGGTGGTCTTCCTGGCATATGGATGAGTTAGAAATATTAGGGCGGCGCTACGGCTTTTCCCTTCATACCCCGGTTAGGGAGCTTGATGAGCATCACCTTAAACTTATCCTTTATGGTGAAGAGGGGGAATGGATTAGGTACCGGCGTTTTGGTCACTTAAGGGAGCGTTTTATTGGCTATGAAGGGGTGATACCGGCCTTGGAGCGGATGTACCGTGATACCCAATCAGACTTTACCCGCGGTGAGATTGGACGCTATCTGATTGACAACCCTTGTCCAGCCTGCCAGGGCAGGAGGCTTAAACCGGAGTCTTTAGCCATTACCATTGGCGGTAAGAATATTATGGATGTCTGCACCCTGGCAGTTAATGAGGCACTTAAGTGGATAGCTGCCATTGGCTCAAGTAACAGAAAGGCGGTGCTCAATGAACGCGAGCGAGTAATTGCCCGCCAGATTTTAAGGGAGATAGGGGCCCGCCTTGGCTTCCTTAAAGACTTGGGTCTGGATTACCTGACCATTGACCGAGCTTCAGCTACCCTTTCTGGTGGCGAGGCACAGAGAATCCGGCTGGCAACACAGATTGGCAGTGGGCTGATGGGGGTGCTCTATGTCTGCGATGAGCCCACGGTAGGGCTTCACCCTGCCGATGACTTCCGCTTGATTCAGACCTTAAAGAGGCTGAGGGATTTGGGTAACACCATACTGGTTGTAGAACATGATGAAGCCATGATGCGGGCTGCAGACCATATTATTGACATGGGTCCCGGGGCTGGGGAACACGGCGGCTTTATTGTCACCACCGGGACTTTGACTGATGTTATGAATTGCCATGAATCGGTAACTGGACTCTACTTAAGCGGTGCCAAGAAGGTCCCTTTACCTTCAAGGCGTCGTGCTGGCTTAAATAGTGAGATAATAGTCAAGGGGGCTAGGGAGAATAACTTAAAGAATATAGATGTTCATATTCCCCTGGGCAAGTTTGTTGGCATCACCGGCGTTTCCGGTAGTGGCAAGAGCACCCTGATTAGTGATGTTCTGTATAAGAAACTGGCACAGATTTACTATAATTCCAGGGAGAAGGCTGGTGACTGTGATGATATCATTGGCATTGAGCATATTGATAAGGTGATAAATATTGACCAGTCACCTATTGGACGCACCCCTCGCAGCAATCCAACTACCTACACCGGTACCTTTACCCCAATTCGGGAGCTGTTCTCCACCGTTCCTGAGGCTCGGATGAGGGGCTACCGGCCGGGTCGGTTTTCGTTTAATGTCAAGGGCGGGCGGTGTGAAGCCTGCCGTGGCGAAGGCTTTATCCAGATCGAGATGCAGTTTTTGCCTGATGTTACCGTCCCTTGTGAGATTTGTAAGGGGCAGCGCTATAACCGCGAGGCTTTGGAAATTAGGTTTAAAGGCAAGAATATCGCTGAGGTTTTAAACATGACGGTTGAGGAGGCACTGGCTTTCTTTGAGCATTTTCCCAAGGTCAAAAGCAAGCTGGAGACGCTACGGGATGTGGGGCTGGGCTACATTCGTCTGGGTCAGCCAGCCCCGACGCTATCTGGCGGTGAGGCACAGCGGGTGAAGCTGGCTACCGAGCTCTCAAGGCGTGCCACTGGCAAAACGCTTTATCTTCTTGATGAGCCCACCACTGGTCTTGCCTTTGATGATATTGTGGCACTACTTAAGGTGTTGCAGCGTCTGGTTGATGCTGGCAACACCGTGATTGTCATCGAGCATCACCTTGATGTGATTAAGAATGCTGACCACATCATTGACCTTGGACCTGGGGCCGGGGATAAGGGTGGCTATATTGTAGCTACCGGAACACCTGAGGAAGTAGCTAAGAAAAAATCATCGGCTACAGGGCGGTATTTAAGCCGGCTCTTGCCTAAGGCAGATTATGCTGTGGCTAAGTAAGTGCCTTCCATACTTGTGCTGTCCCCTTCGTTTGTGCGGGGTTTTTGCTTTGATATTAGCGGTACTTTTAAAACCAACTACGAAAGGAGGTGAGCATGAAGCGCAATGAAGTCCTTGACTCGGTTAAGGCTAATGTGGAAAATGAAAACCTGGTAAAGCATATGCTGGCTACTGAAGCGGTGATGCGCTCTTTAGCCAGACGCCTTGGTGAGGATGAGGAGGAGTGGGGACTCACTGGCCTCTTGCATGATATAGATGTGGAACTCACCGGTGGTGATATGGCTGACCACAGTAAGCTCGGGTCTGACCTGGCTCGGGAACTGGGGGCAAGTGAGGCTATGGCACATGCCATCCTCTGCCACAACGAGGCACACGGCATTCCCCTGGAGACAAAGCTTGACCAAGCCCTATTCTACACTGACCCGCTAACCGGACTAATTGTGGCCGCGGCTTTGGTTCGCCCGGGTAAGAAATTAGCTGGTCTTGAAGCTTCATCAGTACTGAAAAGGTTCAAAGAAAAGGGCTTTGCTGCCGGGGCAAGTCGGGAGCAAATCTCCCAGTGCACCGAGCTCGGGCTTGAGCTTGAAGAGTTTATCGAGTTGGGACTTGAGGCGATGAAAGGGGTGGCTTCAGACCTAGGGCTATAGCTAACTTAATGACAGGGTTGAACCTTCAGCAGTCTTGGTAACATTGATTCGGGTGGGGAAGGCGTCTCTGAGTTCCTCAATATGAGTGATGACAAATATCTTTTCAAAGTCGTCTTGAATTGAGTTTATTGCCTCCTTGAGTTTTTCTATGCCGGTACTGTCCTGAGTGCCAAAGCCTTCATCAATGATTAGAGTTAAGAGTGGAGCTCCGGCTCGCCTGGCGAGCAGTTTAGATAGGGCGATGCGAATGGCAAAGTTGATGCGGAAGGCTTCGCCGCCACTGAACATCTCATAGTTTCGTGTTCCCAGTTCATCGGAGATATTGATATCCAGGGTTTCCAAAACATCCCCCTTTTTAGTTTCCCGCTGGGTTTCAATTTTTAAGTGCATCCTGCCCTCAGTCATCCGCCCCAGCAGTCTATTGGCTTCAACTTCAATTTCGGGCAGAGCCATTTTCTCAATTATAAGTGCCGGCACCCCTCTTTTGCCGAAAGCTTGTACCAGCTCTTTATAGATTTGTTCCTCTCTTGCTACCTGGCTTAAAAGCCTTTCCTTTTCCTTCTTTTTCCCCTCCAGTTCCAGGCAGCGCTCAAGTCTGCCTTTGGCACTTCCCATCATTTCCTGGGCTTGCCGTTGTTGCTGGGCCATTGCCCGGTAGCCAGTTTCAGCCTGGGTTAGGTCACTTGATACCTGGGGTAGTAAGATAAGTTCTTGGCTTAAGTCTTGTGCCTTGCGGCGGCTATCTTTAAGAAGCTCGCCCTGTTCCCTAACTGTCTCGGTGGCTCTTAAGGCAGCCTCTTTTTCTTGGCTTAATAATCTTGAGGCTTCGTCTAGTTTTCGCTTTGAGTTCTCATACTCTCTAAGGTTTGCCAAGCGCTGGCGCACCTCCTCGTGCTGCTGTGAATCGTAGCCAAGCTGGGTTAACTCATCTTCAATTTGCTGAAGTGCCAGCTTTTCGGTCGGGGCAAAGTCCTTTCGCACCAGTTGTCCTTCGATTTGAGCTAATCTATCTTTAGCCTCACTTAGCTGGGCCTGAGCGGCTTCAGCTTCACTAATCTCTTTCTTTTTGACGCTTTCTCCCCCCTGGGCCTGAGCTTTCTCCTGATTTAACTTGGCTTCAATGTGGGGTATTTCACTTTCCAGAGACTCTAGTTCTGTTTTCTTTTTCACTAACTCGGCTTGATTTGACTTGAGGGATTCGGTTTTGCTCTGTTTATCAACGGTATACTTTTTCTCAATACGCCTAAGACCGTCTTTGCCCAGCTTTGACTGACAGAGTGGGCATTTAGCACCACTTTGGGTTAGGAGCAGACCTAGCTTTTCTTCTATTTCCTTTATCTCCTGCTCCAATCTAGAATTACTGGATTCTAGGTGTTTAACTTCACTTCGGAGCTCTTGGCTGGTTTGCCTCTTCTGGTGCAGGGTTTCCTCTTCCTCTGCCAGCTCGCTCAACTTGCGCTGTACTTGCTCTAGTTCATTCTTAAGTTGGGGCAGTTTTTGCTTTTTAGTCTGGAGTTCCCCGATTTTACTTTCCACAAGGGCGTGTTCGCTTAAAAGATGCTGACTTTTTTCGGCAATCGCCATCTCTAACTGGTGTTTGCGCTGCGTTAGGATGGTAGACTGCCTTAACCTTTGGTCAAGTTCCTCATTTAAGCTTTTGGTTTGGGTAAAGCGGGCATAACCCTCCTCTATGCTAGAACGCTGGGCTATCAGCTCTTCATAACTTTTGATTCCTAACTGGCGCTCCTTAATCTCCCCTTCCCAGAGCCCCAGGTTTCTCTGGATATTGCTTATATGCTCCTCTAGCTGGGTTAACTGCGACTTTTTGCTCTCAAGGAGTTCCTTCTTCTTTCTCAGGTCGTTAAGCACTAGTTCCCGCTGCTTTAGGTCTTCTTCTATACGGAGAAGCTCCTGCTGCGCTTGTTCAAGCTCATTTTGGTAGGTTGGCTTTTGGGCTAATTCATTGTTGATCTCTTGGATGGCGCTCTCCAGGTTGGCTTTTCCGGCTTCCTTATCCCTTGCCAGCTCCTTGGCGCGTTCTTCCAGCCTGTCATAGATTGAAAGACCCAGAATATTGGCTAATACCTCTTTGCGTTTTGAGGGTTGGTTCTTGGTGAACTCATCAGCGTTCCCCTGTCTTAAGAAGGCGCTATTGGTGAATGTCTCATAGTCCATGTGTAGGATGCCGCAAATCCTCACCTGGGTCTCAGGGATAGTGTTGCCACTGATTGACCTGAAGCCATTATTCCTTGAGGCTATCTGCAAATCCAGGCTTGATTGTCCGGAGCGCCCTCGAAACCTGGGTTTTGAGTGCTTTCTGATGATGCGATAGGTCTGCCCACCGACGGCGAAGTCAAACTCTACCTCCATCTCCATCTGACCTTGGTGAATTAGGTCATCATCACTTCTGGCTCTGGTTCGTCCCCACAAAGCCCAGGTCATGGCATCAATTAAGGCCGACTTGCCATTGCCATTGTCGCCAGTAATGCAGGTAGTGTGAATGCTATCAAAATAAAGCGGTGGTATATTATCCCGATAGCACATAAAATTGCGCATGCTTAACTTGATTGGGATCATCCAATTTTGTCCTTAACTACTTGTCTCTAATTATTGCTCGAGGTAGTCCTTGAGTCTACGGCTTCGGCTGGGGTGGCGAAGTTTGCGCAGCGCCTTGGCTTCGATTTGGCGAATGCGCTCTCTGGTGACACTAAATTCCTTGCCTACTTCCTCCAGTGTCCGACTTCGTCCATCCTCAAGCCCGAATCTGAGCTGGAGTACCCGTTGCTCACGAGGGCTGAGGGTGGATAAGACCTCATCAATTTGCTCCTTTAAGAGCTGTCTTGAGGCAACATCAGCGGGGGGTAAGGTGGTACGGTCCTCAATAAAGTCACTAAGGTGGCTGTCCTCCTCCTCATTTATCGGTGACTCCAGTGAAATCGGCAGCTGCGCTACCTTGATTATCTCTCTGACCTTATCTGAAGGTATTTCCATCCCCAGGCCAATTTCCTTGGGGGTAGGCTCTCGCCCGTATTCCTGAGCTAATCTACGGCTTACCCTGAGTAGTTTATTAATCGTCTCCACCATATGGACTGGAATACGGATGGTTCTAGCCTGGTCGGCGATAGCTCGGGTAATAGCCTGGCGAATCCACCAGGTGGCATAGGTACTGAATTTATAGCCTCGATGGTAGTCGAATTTCTCTACCGCCCTGATTAGTCCGATGTTACCTTCCTGGATTAGGTCAAGAAGTGACATGCCACGCCCGACATGTTTCTTGGCAACGCTGACCACAAGGCGTAAGTTGGCTTCGGTAAGGTGCTTTTCTGCCTTTTTTGCCTCACGCTCCAGCTTCTCAAACAAGTTCTCCAGTTGCCTTTCATAAACCCGAGTAGAACTGATGAAATCAGTATTTTCTACCAGCTTCCCTATGTCCTTAAAGGAGACCTTATCCCTGATAGTATCAAGGATTTTCTTTGGTATAAGGCTGATATTTAGTGAGAGATTTATAAGGAGCTGCTCTGCTTCCGGTAGTGACTTGCCTATCTGGTCGGAGAGGCTCTCGACAAGTTGTTGATTTAGCGCACCTTCAAGGGTCTGGCGAATTCTGGGGTCACAAATGCTTTGGATAAATTTTTTGGTAGGTTTTATCTCCAGTAGTCCTTGGAGGATACGGATGATATTAGCCTCCTCCTCCAGCTCTTTAAGCATCGCCAGTATGATTTCAGTTGCCGAAGGAAACCTGCCATATTTTTCTAGGTAGGCTTTTCTAATCCGGGCAATATGCTTGCCCCTCTCAATATTTTTAGCCAAGATTTTCTCGTCCTCAGCGGTGAGAAGCCGGACCCGACCAATTTCATGAAGGTAGACGCGGACCAGGTCATCTACTACTTCTGATGTTGCCAGTTGTTCTACCGGTGTTTCTACACTTAAATCCGCCGAACGTTCAAACTTGGTTTGTGGACTTTCATTGGGAAGTAATTCCTCTTCACCTTCATGGGGTGTGAATTCTTGCTTATCCTTATTGTTGGCTAAGTCCATTTTCCACCTCCCTGGCTCCTTGTTTGTGTTGCTTTTTTTGAGCAAAGATTTCTTTTAGTTTATCACTTATTTCTTTAGCTGGTTCCTGAAATTTACCTAGTTCGTCTATTGTAAGCTGTAATTCTGGTTTTGATACTAGTGCCTCTTCTCTTTTCCTTGCTAAATTAGTGAAGTATATCTGTTGAAGACGGAGGAGACAATCTTTCCATCTTGATTCTATTTGTTCAGAAGGTAAACTCCTGGCAACTAGCCATAAAACGTGCTCCCAAATAGTATTATCAAGCCTCTCCTTAAGTGACTCGAGGTCTCCTACCTCTTGCCAGGCAAGAAAGATTTCGAGGTTTTCGCTGTTTTCAAAGTATTTTGGCAAAAGCCCCTCCGTTTTAGCTTTAAGTTCAGGGTACTTAAGCAGCAGGGTGAGGCAGTATTCTTCAACGGGGCTTGAGAGAAATGGTTTTGGCACCTGGGCAGGCTTTTGAATTGGTCTACTAGGCTTGTGGCTTGCCATATAGCCTTCTAAAGCGGCCTCTAAATTGCGATGGCTAACCCCCGTTAATTTAGACAATTTTGTTAAGTAATGGTCACGGCGTATGTTATCCTTTATCTCTGCAATTACACGTATCAGGTCATCTATGACACGAGACATACCGCTGGCTGTGACTAGGTCAAGAGAAGAGGTAGCCCGATTGAAATAATAGTCGACGACGGGTAAAGCTTTTCCCAGTAGCTGCTGCCATGATGAGGCATTTTCTTTGATGACCTCATCCGGGTCTTTGCCTTCAGGCATTTGAATTATCCTTACCTCAGCGCCAAGGATGTTTTCATAGCTCACACCGCGCAGCATAGCTTCCTCTCCAGCAGCATCAGCATCAAGGGCTAAGGCTATATTTCTACTTAGCTTCTTTAAGCTGGCTACCTGTCTTTCAGTAACTGAGGTTCCCATTGAGGCAACTACATTGCTAAAACCA
>JAUVZV010000031.1 GCA_030602375.1 Chloroflexota bacterium
CACAGCACCCTTGTTCTTCAGCGCACCACCACCTATCAACTGGCCCGGTTTTATCCTATTCTTCTTGCTGGCGGCCTTTGCCCATGCCGGACTTGGCATGCTGATCAGTGTGATTTCATCCAGTACGCGTGCTGTTGTGCTATGGTCTCAACTCATATTCTTGCCATCAATGATGATAGGTGGACTGATGATACCTTACAGCATGTTGCCCGGTGCGCTCGGTAAAGTTGGACTACTGTTACCAGCTACTCACGCTATGAATGCCTTTCAAGGGTTTGCTCAGAATCAAGTTGCTACTTTTGACCCACTCTGGTCGGTCCTCATCTTGCTGGCAGGCGGGATATTGTCGTTTGGACTGGCGAACTATCTCTTCTGCTGGGATAGCCAAAACAAGACGCGACGTGGACATCCGGCATTGGCCTTGCTGGCTTTGGTACCTTACGCCGTGGGAGTCGTCTTGCTATAGTAGACCTTAATCAAGCATTCTTATGAAGCTAATTAACATCTACACTTTTCAGGTAGCCGCAAAAAGGCACTTAAACACTTACCCCCAGCGATAGAAAACCAGTCCCGCCGGCAGTTTGGGGTAAAAGTAGGTGGATTTCTTGGGCATCCGGTCACCCACATCAGCCACGACTTTAATTACCTTTGGCTTAATCGGGCTTAAAAGAAGGGCTAGCTGGTACTCCTGGTCTAATACCTGCTTTACCGCTTCCTGTTTATCATAACTATAGGTAATGGTTGCTTCCCCGCCACCTTCAAGCCCCAGTAGCTTGTCCAGTATGACATGGTCAGCGATGCTGACATCTAATTTCATATAAAGCTCAGCATGGAAGTAAGGCATCATCTGGGCTACTTGTGTAAAGTCGTGCAGTCGCAGCACCAGAAGATGCTCGGCTCGCCCGGCAGACCCTGCGCTGGGCAAGCCAAAAAGAACCAGCCTGACCTCGTCCCCTGCTGCCACCTCACCACCCGCCAATATGTTATCAACCTGCCCAAAGACATCAGGCGCACTAAGGGGCAACTCCTCTATTTCAAAGAATAACCTCAACTTAGCCAAGAGTTCACTTAAGGCTGATTTTGATATGCCTCTAACCAGCCGGTGAGGAGGTAGTATAATAAGCCCGGGGTCAGCGAAATCTACCAGCGTCATCATCACGAGATTAAATGCCTCATCTGCTGACTTTGACGAGGCACAAGCCTGTCTTTCCTGCCGATAGGTAAGGGCACTCTCATAACGGTGATGCCCGTCAGCAATATAAAGGGGTTGACCGGCCAGCCTCCTGCCAATCTCACCAATAACCCGAGAATCAGTAATCGCCCAGACGCGATGTTCCTCACCATTAGCACCACTTACAGTAATTACTGGTTCTCTCTGCTCCTGTATAGCCAGCAACGAAGATATTTGTTGCCCCTCATCTTCGTAAAGCGTCAATATCGGGCTGGTATTGGCCTGAATCGCCCAGAGTAGATTTAGCCGCTGGCTTGTAGGTCCAGTAAGTGTGCCTTCATGGGGGCGGACTACCCTCTTATCCCATTCCTCCAGCCTAACCAGGGTGATGATGCCACGTCGCCGGTAGCTCTTTCCCTGAGAAGAGAAGTGCTGGTGATGAAGATAGATGGCCGGCACCTGGTCAACTTTAAGAACCCCCTGCTCCAGCCACTGCGAAAGCATGGCAGCGGAACGAGTAAATCTATTATCCGTGGCTGTATCCTGAGGCAGCTCAAGACCATTCTCCAGCCGAACAAAGTTATACTCACTTCTGCGGTAGAGTTCCCGCTGAAGCTCGGGGCTAATAACATCATAGGGGGGACAGATAACCTCGGAGAGCTCTTTGACCACTAGCTGATTATAGCGAACACCACGAAAAGGTTGAATCTCAGCCATACTTCGGGCTCCTCTTTTTGCTATACCTCAAAGGAAGGTCGCTAATTTAAAAGTTTACCGTATTACCTAGAAGGAGGGCAAGTTTTTAGCAATATGCTATAATTTTAATTAAAGCAGCTCCTGAGACTAACTTATGGCAGACCTAGCTAAAATAAAAGCAAGAATAGAAAACCTGCGCTCTCAAATTAACTATCATAACTATCGCTACTATGTGCTGGATAGGCCTGAGATTAGCGACGCTGAATATGATGGCTTGATGAGGGAGTTAAAAAAGCTGGAGGTGGGGTATCCCCAGTTTATAACATCGGATTCTCCCACCCAGCGGGTTGGGGCTGAGCCGTTGGAAGCCTTTGGTGTAGTGCAGCACCCCCAACCCCTCTTATCTTTAGGCAATGCCTTCTTCAAAGAGGAACTCTTCTCCTGGTACTCCCGAACCTTAAAGCTGGTCGGTAATAAGCGCTTTGACCTAGTCTGCGAACACAAGATTGATGGACTGGCGGTGGCTTTAACCTATCTTAACCGTCAACTAACCACCGGGGCTACCCGTGGTGATGGCCTGCGCGGCGAGAATGTTACTCAGAACCTTAAAACCATAAGAAGTATCCCGCTTTCGGTGTCAAAAGAAGCACCACCCCGGTTTGAGGTGCGGGGGGAGGTCTTCTTACCTAAAGCCGGCTTTAACAAGTTAAACGAGGAGCGCGCCGCCGAAGGGCAGCCTCTTTTTGCTAACCCCCGCAATGCCGCCGCCGGTTCGGTGCGCCAGCTTGACCCCCGTATTACCGCCAAAAGGCCACTTGATATTTATATCTACGCCCTAGGCTGGGCTGAAGATAAGCCAACTCCACCAACACATTGGGAAACCCTGGAATACCTGAAATCGTTTGGCTTTAAGGTAAACCCCAATAACAGGCTACTTTCTAGTATTGAAGAGGTTCAAGAGTTTTACTACACCTGGGAAGAGAAAAGAGAAGACCTACCCTTTGAAGCTGATGGCATCGTGGTCAAGATAAATTCGCTTGCCCTGCAGGAACAGCTAGGAGAGGTTGGCCACGAGCCAAGATGGGCTATCGCCTATAAGTTTCCTGCCCTACAAGCCACCACCAAACTTAACGATATTGGTATTAGTGTCGGTAGAACCGGCACCCTTAACCCTTATGCCATCCTGGAGCCGGTCTCGGTGGGAGGGGTAACCATCCGACAAGCGGCGCTACATAATGAGGACGACATCAGGCGCAAGGACATCCGCATTGACGATACGGTAATCGTCCAGCGTGCCGGTGAGGTAATACCCCAGGTGGTGGGACCGGTTAAAAGTAAGCGCACCGGCAAGGAAAAGATATTCACCATGCCCAAGCGCTGTCCGGTATGCAATACCGAGGCAATTAGAGGCGAAGGTGAGGCCGCTTACTACTGTCCCAATGCTGCCTGCCCGGCTCAAATCCAGCAGCGAATCGAACACTTTGTCTCCCGAGGGGGTATGGATATCAGGGGAATCGGTGAACAACTATCAAGCCTCCTTTATAGAGAGGGGCTGGTAAAGAATGTGGCTGACCTTTATGACCTCAAAAAAGAGCAGCTTTTAAAACTGGAAAGAATGGCGGATAAAAGCGCCAGCAACATCATTGAGGCCATAACTAAGAGTAAGAAGAGACCACTCTCAAGGGTTATCTTTGCTCTGGGCATACTCCATATTGGTGAAGAAATGGCCGAGCTTTTAGCCAAGCACTTCGGCAATATGGACAGGCTGGCTAAGATAAACCAAGAGCAACTACTAGCTATCCCCGGCGTGGGAGACAAGATTGCTGACAGCATCCTCGCCTTCTTCAGGCAGGAGGAAAACCGTAAAATCATCGCGAGGTTAAAGCAGGCAGAAGTTCTCCCAGAAGAAGAAATAGTCAGGGCTGAAGAGCTACCGCTTTCAGGACAGGAATTCGTTATTACCGGCAGGCTGGAGACCTTCTCCAGACAAGAAGCCGAGGCAAGGATAAAAGCCCTGGGTGGCACCGCCAAAGACAATGTTACCCGCCAAACCACCTACCTGGTGGTGGGGGCAGAACCCGGCTCAAAACTTGAGCGCGCCCAAGCTTTAGGTATCAAAGAACTCAGTGAACAGGACCTCCTCAAACTGCTGGAGCAAACCTAAGATGAGATTAATTGTGGGCTTGGGTAACCCGGGGCGAACTTTCGCCCAAAACCGCCACAACGTGGGTTTTATCTGCATAAGTTACTTTGCCCGCCAGCACCATATCAGGTTTGACCGAAAACAGAGCCAAGCCCGAATCGGCAGCGGCAAAATAGCTGGGGATAAAATAATCCTAGCTAAACCTCAGACCTATATGAACCAGAGTGGTGAGTCAGTCAGTCTGCTGGTAAAAAGGTTTACTATTGACCTCGCTGATTTAGTCGTTATCCATGATGACCTTGACCTACTGCTGGGTAAAATCCGCATCCGCAAGGGTAGTGGCTCCGGTGGCCACAAAGGAGTAGATTCCATCATCACCCAAATTGGAAGTCAGGATTTTATTCACCTCCGGGTTGGCATCGGGCGACCAGTTGTAACTTTAAACCGAGAGCCAAGTGAGGAGGATATTATTTCCTATCTCTTGAGTGACTTTACCCCACAGGAAAAACAGGGCATCACCAAGGCTCTACCTCAGGTAAGCCAAGCTATCCTCTGCCTTATCAGCGAAGGTCTTACCGCAGCCATGAATAGATTTAACTAAACTCTTTGCCAAGGCTTAACTCGAGTGATAAAATAACCCTAGGCTTGGCTTTGAGCTAGAAAGGAACCAAGGCCTAAATAAAATGGCGGAAAGAAAAAGAGTGGTGGCTGTTATTGGTGGCGGGCAATGTTCCAAAGAAGAAGCCAAACTTGCCGAAGAGGTGGGGCGTAAGCTAGCCAGAGAAGGCGCTATCTTAATCTGCGGTGGCTTGGGTGGCGTCATGGAGGCAGCCTGCAAGGGTGCTCAGGAAGAGGGAGGGATAACTGTTGGCATCCTGCCTGGAGAAATCCGCGAACAAGCCAACCCCCATGTCCAGATTCCAATAGTTACCGGGATGGGTTACGCCAGAAATATTACCGTGGTTAAATCAGCCCAGGCGGTTATCGCTGTTGGCGGTAGCTACGGCACCCTCTCCGAGATAGGCCACGCTTTGCAGAGTGACATCCCCGTTATTGGGCTTAATACCTGGTCACTGGTGAAAAATGGCGATGAAGATAAGGCAATTATCACCGCCTCTAGTCCAGCTGAGGCAGTGAGTAAAGCCCTCAGCCTGATTGGAGACTGACCTCCCCACTAGCTTCAAGATTGCGGAGGCATAGTGTCAACTATTGAAAATATTAAAGCCAGAGAAATCCTAGACTCCAGGGGCAACCCTACCATTGAGGTTGAGGTCTTCTTATCTGGTGGTGCCAAAGGCTGGGCAGCAGTGCCCTCCGGAGCCAGCACCGGCAAATATGAGGCGGTAGAACTACGAGATAAAGACCCCTCCCGATTTGGCGGGCGGGGGGTACTTAAGGCGGTAGCAAATGTTAATCAGGTTATTGCCCCGTCTATAATCGGCATGAAAGCCACTGACCAAGAAGTAATTGATGGAAAACTGATTGAGCTTGACGGCACACCTAACAAGTCAAAGCTAGGGGCTAATGCCATACTGGCAACCTCTCTGGCAGTAGCACATGCTGCAACCAAACAGCTTAATCTGCCGCTATATCATTATCTGGGTGGGGTTGAAAGTTATACCCTGCCGGTGCCGATGATGAATATTTTAAATGGTGGTAAGCACGCTGCCAATTCAACCGACTTTCAAGAATTTATGATCGTGCCGACTGGCGCCGGTAGCTTTCGCCATGCCCTGAGGATGGGTGCTGAAATCTACCACTGCCTGAAACAAGCGCTTGAAGGTAAAGGGCTTGAGAGTAATGTCGGGGATGAGGGGGGATTTGCCCCACATCTTTCCTCAAATAGAGAAGCCATAGAGGTAATACTTGAAGCTATTGAAAAAGCAGGTTACAAGTCGGGTGAGGACTGCTTTATTGCTCTGGACCCGGCGGCAAGTGAATTTTATCGAGACGGCAAATATCTCCTCAAGAGAGAAGGTGCCTTGCTCAGTAGTGATGAAATGATTGATTATTATCAGAGCTGGGCTGAAAACTATCCCCTAATTAGTATTGAGGACGGGATGGCAGAGGATGACTGGGATGGCTGGCAGCTCCTTAACCAGAAGCTGGGTGATAGAATCCAGCTGGTTGGTGATGACCTCTATGCCACCAATGTTGACCGCCTGAAGAAGGGCTTAAGCTTAAAGGCATCCAACTCCATCCTGATTAAACCCAATCAAATTGGCACGCTTACCGAGACGTTAAAGGCTATAGAGATGGCAAAAAAAGCTGGCTGGACAGCAATCATCAGCCACCGCTCCGGGGAGACCGAGGATACCACCATCGCTGACCTGGCGGTAGGCAAAAATACCGGTCTGATTAAAGCCGGTGCCCCCTGCCGCTCCGAGCGCGTTGCTAAATACAATCGCCTCCTCCGAATAGAAGAGGAATTGGGAGAGAAAGCTTGCTTCGCCGGGACTGGAGCTTTCTACAATCTTAAGTGATATGGAAGGAAAGATTCCAAAACCGATTAAGAAGTGGACCTGTCACAAGCTCGAATGCTTTACTGACTGGATTGAATCTTATGTCCAGACGCCGGTCAGCACCAGGCGCTGCTACATAGAGTTATATGCTGGGTGCGGCAGCTGTATCTGCAAGGGGACCCAGTGCCAGATTGACGACTCCGAACTCAGGGTCTTAAAAACCAAAACCAAATTTGATAAATACATATTTGTGGCTCAAGACCCCCAAGATGCCATAAACTTAAAGCGGCTGGTGGCACCTTATAGCAGCAAGAGCAACCTAGAAATAATAGCCGGTAACTGCATTAATGAGAAGATTACGCAAGAGCTATTTGACCTTATCCCCCGCTCTGCATCCAGCTTCGCCTTTATTGACCCGCCGGGGTACCGCCGACTGCGCTGGTCAACAATCAAAAAGCTGGCCAAGCACTCAATGGACTGGAAAGGCCATAAGATGGAGCTACTAATAATCTTCCCCCTGGAAATGGCGCTGTTGCGGAATTTGACCCGACCTGAGTGCCAAGCTTCAATAACCAGACTCTACGGCAACCGCAAATGGCAGGAGATTAAAAAAGGCAAGCTGGAGGGTAAAATAAGGCCAGGCAAGGTCCGGCAGAAACTGGTGGAACTGTTTAAAGCTGGCCTTAAGGGCTTAGGCTATAGATTTGTTACCGATTTTAGCCCCCGCAGATTGACCAACCCTCCCATCTACCACATAATCCTGGCCAGTGATAGCGATAGTAGAATTAAAATGCTGGGGGATGCCTGGGGCAAGGACAGATACCTCCCCTGTGAGTTACTATACGGTGTAAAAGATAAGCCCTCTTGAGCCGGGTGCAGATAATACAATGAAGAAAATCGGCATTACCACCACCGTTCCCATAGAGGTACTTATCGCTGCTGGTTTTCAGCCAGTTGACCTGAACAATGTCTTTATTACTGACCCCAACCCGGAGCGGCTGCTTAGTATTGCCGAAAAAGATGGCTTCCCCTTAAACTGCTGTAGCTGGATTAAGGGAATCTACGGGGTCTGTCTAAGTTATGGCATCAAGAGCGTTCTTTGCGTTACCACTGGCGACTGCTCCAATACTATTATGTTAATGGAGGTCCTGAAATTAAAGGGACTTGAGGTGATACCCTTTGCTTACCCTGATAAGCCGGATAGCCATCTGATGCAGCAAAGTCTCTTAAAACTGGCGGAAACCCTGGGTACCACCCTTGAAGCTGCAAGTAGGATTAGAGAGGAGCTTGAGCCAGCGCGTAATCTTGTCTCGAAACTTGATGAGCTTACCTGGAGAGAAGACCGGGTAAGTGGCTGGGAGAATCACCGCTGGCTGGTTTCAAGCTCTGATTTCATTAAGGACTACCATAAATACTGCCAAGAACTAGAGCATCTAATAGCCGATTGCCTTAAATGTAAATCCTACCCGCCCCAGCAGCTGAGGTTAGCCTATATCGGCGTACCTTCCGTCTATGGAGAGGACCTCTACCGCTACCTGGAGGGAAATGGTGCCAGAGTAGTCTTTAATGAGATTCAGCGCCAGTTTTCTATGCCTGAGCCGGGAAACTCTCTGGCTGAACAGTACTCCAATTATACCTACCCCTACTCCATATACGACCGGATAAGGGACATCAAAGTCCAACTAAAGCGGCGCCGCATTGATGGGGTTATCCACTATGTCCAAGCCTTCTGCCACCGGGGAATTGGTGACATCGTCTTTCGCCATGCCCTGAATTTGCCCATTCTAACCTTAGAAGGCAATGACGACTTCTTCCTAACCCAACACCTAAAAACACGAGTTGAGGCTTTCCTTGATATACTCAAGCGTAGCCGGCAAGGTTCAAAACACCGCCCCAAAGCTCTGGTCTAATATCAGATTAAAACTCACTGAGGAGGTCTAGAAATGGCAACAAAAGTTGGAATCAACGGCTTCGGACGTATCGGTAGACTAACCTTGAGGGCAATTAACCAATACCATAGCGGCAAACTGGAGGTAGCGGCCATTAATGACCTTACCGATACCAAGACTAATGCCCATCTACTGAAATGGGATAGCACCTACGGTCCTTATACGGGTAAGATAGAGGCCACCGCCGATGCCATTATTGTTGATGGTAAGGTGATAAAGGTACTCTCAGAGCGTGACCCAGCCAAAATCTTGTGGCGGGATTACAGCGTAGATATAGTAATTGAGTCAACAGGGCTGTTTACGGATGCTACCAAGGCAGCAGGCCACCTTGAGAGTGGCGTTAAAAAGGTGCTGATTTCAGCACCGGCTAAAAATGAGGATATAACCATTGTCCTCGGGGTGAATGAAGACCAGTATAATCCTCATAAGCATAACATTATATCCAACGCCTCATGCACTACCAACTGTATTGCGCCTGTGGTCAAGGTACTACACCAGAGTTTTGGCGTAAGTCGGGGGCTAATGACCACTATCCACGCCTATACCAACGACCAGAGACTTCAGGACATGTACCATCGTGACCTGCGGCGGGCTCGTGCCGCAGTGATGAATATCGTCCCCACCACTACCGGTGCCGCCAAAGCAGTGACACTGGTTATACCTGAGCTTAAGGGCAGACTTCATGGATTAGCCTTCAGGGTTCCAGTACCTATCGTCTCGGTAATTGATTTCGTCGCTGACCTAAATAAAGAGGTCAGCATCAATGAGATAAACCAGGCTTTTAAAGAAGCCGCCGAGGGGAACTTGAAGGGAATACTTGAATACTCTGAGGAAGAACTGGTCAGCATGGACTTTAAAGGTAACCCCTCAAGCTCTATTGTTGATGCCCCCAGCACCATGGTTATAGGCAGTATGGTCAAGGTGCTTTCATGGTATGATAACGAGTGGGGTTATAGCTGCCGTCTAGCTGACCTAGTAGCCTATGTTGCCTCCAAAGGGATATGACCTAAATATGGTTAATAATTTTTGTTAAGGGGGATTGACAGCACTTTATGAGTGTTGTTATAATAGCGCAACCTATTGAGAATCGAGGTGAGAAATGAAATTAGTGGTTATTGGCTTTGGACAATGTGGTAGCAGGCTTGCTGATGAGTTTGCCCGACTTGACATGAAGGCACGGCACCACCGGGGGATTGAGATAGTTACCGGGGCTTTCGCAGTAAATACCGATGCCGCCGATTTAAGCGGGCTAACCACCATAAGCTCTGACTACCAGCATCGAATCCTCATCGGGGGTCGAAAGACCGGTGGCCACGGTGTCGGCAAGATAAACGAACTGGGTGCCGCTGTAGCCAGGGAGGATGCCGACAAGGTTATTGATGCCATCAGGACGGCG
>JAUVZV010000015.1 GCA_030602375.1 Chloroflexota bacterium
ATGGAACCTTCTACAGAGATAGAAGAGAAGGTTGCCGAACCAGTAGAAGAAAAGACTACCGAGGCAGCCCCCACTGCTGAGCGTGAAGTTGAGCCAGGCAAGACTATAGAACCTTCTGCAGAGATAGAAGAGAAGGTTGCCGAACCAGTAGAAGAAAAGACTACCGAGGCAGCCCCCACTGCTTCTGCTTCTGTAAAAGAGGAAGAAAGTAAACCTGAAAAGGAGAAGGATGTTACAACCCAAGCGGGTGAAGTATCGCAAGACTCATAAGGGGCGCCGTCGGGGTAAGGCCCAGGCGGGGAATGTAGTTCTCTTTGGTGATTTTGGTCTGCAGGCGCTTGAATCCGCCTGGATTACCAGTCGGCAGATTGAGGCAGCGCGGCGGGCGATGACTCGTCATATTCGTCGTGGCGGGAATATCTGGATACGTATTTTCCCTGATAAACCAGTTACCAAAAAGCCGGCTGAGACCCGTCAGGGTGGGGGCAAAGGCCCACTTGACCATTGGGTATCGGTGGTGAGACCGGGCAGAATCATGTTTGAGATGAAAGGCGTCAGTGAGGAAGTAGCCAGGAGGGCGATGCATCTTGCTTCGAGCAAACTCCCCATAGATACCAAGTTTGTGGTTAAAGAGTCTAGTGAATTTAAAGTTAAGGAGCTTGAGCCAGTTGAAGCTTAAGGAATTTCGCGCCCTAAGTCCGGAGGAACTTGATAAGCAGCTGGAGGCAGCTAGAGAAGAGCTTTTCAAGCTTGGCTTTAAACTTGCCACCAAGCAGCTGGTAAACCATCGGGAAATTCCGAGGGTTCAAAAGGAGATTGCACGCCTAAAAACCCTGATCAGGGAGCGGGAGCTGGGTATAAGGTAGGTTTTCTAAGCCAATGGAGAGGAAACATAAAACTAGGCTTGGTCGTGTGGTGAGTGACAACATGGATAAGACGGTGGTGGTGAGTGTAGAAACATCCCGCCGCCATCCGGTGTATAAAAAGATCATCAAGAGGGCGGTTAAATATAAGGCTCATGATGAAAAGAATGAGTGTAAGCTTGGAGATGTGGTGAGGATTGTGGAGACTCGCCCACTTTCCAAGACCAAGCGGTGGCGGATAGCTGAGATAATAACTAAAGGGGAAGTAGTAGAGGTTAAGCCCGAAGAAATAGCCTGAGAATACTTTTAGGCAAGAGTAGGTCAGTTATGATACAGTCCTATACCAGACTCAAGGTAGCCGATAATACCGGTGCTCGCCAGCTGATGTGCATTAATGTGCCCGGCGGCAGCAAGAAGAGGTATGCCCGGGTGGGCGATGTCATCGTGGCTTCGGTGAAGAGAGCCATCCCTGGGGGAGTGGTAAAAAAGGGGGAAGTGGTTCGGGCGGTTGTAGTCCGCACGGCTAAACCATATCGGCGTCCTGATGGCTCCTATATCAGGTTTGATGAGAATGCGGCGGTGATTTTAACCGATAAGAATAACCCTAAAGGAACCCGGATATTTGGCGCGGTAGCCAGGGAACTTAGAGAAAAGAATTTTACCAAGATTATTTCACTGGCGCCGGAGGTTTTGTAAGCAGCGATGAAGATTAGGAAGAATGATGCGGTACTGGTGATTGCCGGCAAGGACAGGGGTAAAAAGGGTAAGGTACGCCATGCCCATCCCAAGGAGGGGCGGTTACTGGTGGAAGGCATTAACTTCACCAAAAGGCATGCTAGGGCAACCAAGGGAGCAAGACAGGCTGGCATAATTGAGCGGGAGATGCCAATTCGTGTCTCTGATGTGATGCTGGTCTGTAGCCGGTGTAATAAGCCGGTGCGGATTGGATTCCGCTTTCTTGAGGATGGCAGAAAGGTTAGAATCTGTCGCTCATGCGGTGAGGTGATTGATTAAATGTCAGCCCTTAAAGAAAGATACCGAAAAGAGGTTGTTCCCAGCCTAATGAAGCGTTTTGGCTATAAGAATGTGATGCTGGCACCACGCCTAGAAAAGGTGGTGCTTAATATCGGCTTGGGGGAGGCGATTCAGAACGCCAAGGCTCTGGAGGCGGGGGAAGCAGACTTAGCTGCAATTTCGGGGCAGCACCCGGTAACCACCCGGGCCAAGCGCTCTATTGCCGCCTTCAAGCTAAGGACGGGGATGCCGATTGGACTTAAAGTGACCCTGCGTGGACAGCGAATGTATGACTTCTTTTATAAGCTGGTGAACACTGCCTTACCCCGGATGCGTGAATTTCAGGGGGTTTCCAGAAACTCCTTTGATGGTGGTGGTAACTATACTTTAGGCATTAAGGAACAGCTCATCTTTCCTGAAATTGATTATGATAAGATAGACAAGCTGCGGGGGCTTGAGGTCTCGATTATTACTACCGCCAAGACAAATGAAGAGGGCATGGCGCTTTTGGAGTTGCTGGGGATGCCTTTTACTAGGAACTAGACAGGGAGAAAATGGCGAAGACTTCAAAAATTGTAAAATCGCAGCGTCCGGCCAAATATAAGGTGCAGCAACATAATCGCTGTTACCTGTGTGGTCGGCCTCATGCCTATATACGCAAGTTTGGCTTATGTCGTATTTGTTTTCGTAAATTGGCTCTTTCAGGTCAGATTCCTGGGGTGAGGAAATCAAGCTGGTAGAAGATTAGGGGGTAAAGGTGACAATTTCAGACCCAATCGCTGATATGCTAACCCGAATCCGCAATGCGGGTATGGTAAGCCATGATTTTGTGTTGGTGCCCTCCTCAAAGATGAAGCTGGCAATTACTAAAATCCTAAAACAGGAAAGTTTTATTAGCAGTTATGAGGTGGTTAAGGCCAGGGGCAAGTCAGTGCGCCAGATAAAGATTTATCTTAAATACAGTGATCAAAATGAGCCAATCCTTTCTAGACTGGAGCGAGTAAGCAAACCGGGCTTAAGGGTATATGTTCAACAGAAAGAGATCCCCCGTGTTTACAGCGGCCTGGGCGTTGCCATTGTTTCTACCCCCAAGGGGGTGATGACCGGAAGGCAGGCCTGGCGTGAGGGGGTTGGTGGTGAACTTTTATGTTACGTGTGGTAAGTAAGACTGGGGGCGAAAGCTGTGTCTAGAATAGGACGGATGCCAATAACCGTGCCCGAAGGCGTGGTGGTGGAGATTAAAGAGGATGAGGTTACGGTAAGGGGACCCAAAGGGGAACTTCGTCGCCGCTTTAACCCTGAGATGTCGATAAAACTTGAGGCTGGCAGCCTCAAGGTTGAGCGGCCTAGTGATGGTAAGGTGCATCGCTCCCTTCACGGGCTGACACGGAGTCTTTTGGCTAATATGGTTGAGGGTGTATCAAGCGGCTTTGAGAGAGCGCTTGAAATAATTGGGGTCGGTTATCGGGCTGAGAAAGAGGGGGATAAACTGGTAATTCGGGTTGGCTTCTCACATCTGGTTGAGGTATTACCCCTTGAGGGTATATCCTTGGCTTTAGAGGGAAGAAACCGCATTAAGGTTATGGGGATTGACAAGGAGAAGGTTGGTGAGATGGCAGCCAGGATTCGTGCCATTCGTCCCCCTGATGTCTATAAAGGGAAAGGTATTAGGTACGCCGGGGAAATAGTTCACCTTAAAGCCGGTAAGGCCGGTAAAGCGGTAGGCAAAAAATAATGAAAAAAGTTGAGCCAAGACTGCAGCGTCAGAGAAGACATGCTCGGGTTAGGACTAAGGTGAAGGGTACAACCTCCAGACCCCGGCTGTGCGTTTTCCGCAGCCTGAATCATATCTATGCTCAGGTTATTGATGATATAAAAGGACACACTTTAGGTACAGCTTCCAGTCTTGCCCCCGAGATAAAAGGTGATAGCTCAGGTAAAACCAAGGCTGGTGTTGCTGAGCTCGTTGGTCATCTAATTGCTAAGCGGTCATTAAGCCAGGGGATAAAGAAGGTAGTCTTTGACCGTGGTGGCTATAAGTATCACGGTCGGGTTAAAGCCCTTGCTGAGGCAGCTCGGCAAGAAGGGCTTAAATTCTAAGAGAGGGATTTTCTCAAGGCAATTGAAAAGGACAAATTGAAAAGGACAATAAGTAAGATAGACCCAACTGAACTGGTGCTAAGTGACAAACTGGTCTACATTAATCGCGTCGCCAAGGTGGTGAAAGGGGGTAAACGCCTCAGTTTCAGTGCCTTGGTAGTAAGTGGCGATGGCAACGGACATGTAGGTATTGGTGTCGGTAAGGCTAAGGAGGTTCCGGCAGCAATTAGCAAAGGCGGGGCTATTGCCAGAAAGAGTTTGATTAAGGTACCTCTTGCCGGCGATACTATTCCCCATGAAATTCGGGTCAAATTTGGTGCCGCTAAGGTACTCTTAAAACCGGCATCACCAGGCACCGGTATTATTGCCGGTGGTAGCATCCGACCGGTACTTGAGGCGGCTGGGGTAAAGGATGTTCTGACTAAATCACTGGGTAGCTCAAATCACATTAATATGGCTAAGGCAGCAATGCTTGCCCTAAGCAAGCTTAAAGACCCCAAGGAGGAGTTAGCCAGACGTAAATCAGTCCCTCAAGCTGAGGAGGCGGGAAGCGGTGGCTAGGCTTAATATCATCTGGATTAAAAGTGGTATCGGTTACGCCCAAACTCAGCGGAAAACCTTGAAGGCGCTTGGACTTCGTCGGTTAAATCAAAGTGTTATCCATAATAATTCACCTTCAATTAGAGGTATGATTAAAAAGGTAAAACACCTGGTCAAAGTGGAGGAGATAAGCTCATGAGACAGGATGAGCTCTCTCCAGCCCTTGGTTCTAAAAGGAGCCGAAAGCGGGTGGGGAGGGGTAATGGTAGTGGCCACGGCACCTATTCCGGGCGGGGCTTAAAGGGACAAAAATCCCGCTCCGGCTTTAAGATGCGGCCTGGATTTGAAGGTGGGCAACTGCCTCTGATTAAACGCCTACCACAAAAACGTGGCTTTACCAATATTTTCAGAGTTGAGTACAACGAGGTTAATCTAGACCGGCTTAATCGGTTTGAGCCTCAAAGTGAGGTAACCCCGGAGAAACTGGTTGGGGCTGGTATCGTGAAGTCACTGCGCCGTCCGGTCAAGATTCTAGCCAGGGGTGAAATTAATAAACCCTTGGTGGTGAAGGCAAACAAGTTCTCGGCTGCAGCTAAAGCCAAGATTGAGGCAGCCGGGGGCAAAGTGGAGGAGATTGGGGCGTGAAACCGAGACAGGGTAAACCACGGCTACTTCAGGCGATGCTCGACGCCTTTAGCCTGCCCGATTTAAGGCGGCGTATCCTGTTTACTATTGGCGTTCTGGTGGTCTTTCGTTTTATCGCCCACATACCCCTTCCCGGGGTGGACCCCGATGCCTTGGCAGAGCTGTTTCAGCGCAATGCCATGCTGGGCATGCTGGATATGTTCAGCGGCGGGGCAATGAGATATTTCAGTATGGCAGCGATGGGGGTTTATCCCTACATCACCGCCTCAATTGTGATGCAGCTGATGGTGCCGGTTATCCCCAGACTGCGGGCGCTGGCCCAGGAGGGTGAAGGAGGTCGTAATCAGATAAACCGGATTACGCACTGGCTCACTGTTCCGATGGCCGGCATGGCAGCTTATGGACAGCTGGTGCTGCTGCGGCGTGAGGGGGTCCTGGCTAGTACCGAGGCATTACCTACGGTAGCGATGGTGATATCAATGATAGCTGGTACCCTCTTCTTGGTCTGGTTGGGTGAACTCATCACCCAACATGGGATTGGTAATGGTATCTCAATCATCATCTTTGGTGGCATTGTGGCTGGAATGTGGGAGATGGTTGGGCAGGGCCGTTTGGTGGCGACGACTAACCTCGGCGGCTTGGTATTCTATCTTGCTCTAGCTCTCCTAACCGCAGCTATCATCGTCATCTTTACTGAGGCACACCGTCGTATTCCGGTTCAATATTCCCGTAGTGTCTTTCGTGGTGGTCGTATGTATCGGCAATCAGGGCAGACCCATATCCCGCTGCGGGTAAACACCGCCGGGATGATACCCCTTATCTTCGCCATGTCAATGGTAATCTTTCCCGGCGTGGTTGCCAGTTATTTTGTTAATCCAGTAGAGCCTAATTTCGCCAATACTATTATGGAGCTGTTTAACCCCAGTGCTGCCCTGCCGATGGGTCTATTTTACTGGGGTCTCTATTTTATGATGGTGGTTGCTTTTGCCTTCTTTTACACTATGGTGATATTCCAGCAGCAGAACCTCCCTGAGGCGCTGCAGCGGCAGGGGGGTTTTATCCCTGGCATTCGGCCTGGGCCTCATACTGCCGGTTATTTAAATGGTGTCATTAAGCGCATTACCTGGGCCGGGGCTTTCTTCCTGGCAGGAGTGGCGATAATGCCATTTTTGGGTCGGGAGATTACCAATGTTCAGCAACTACAACTCTCTAGCATGGGACTGCTTATTGTGGTTGGTGTTGTCTTGGATACCATGAAGCAGCTTGAGGCGCAGCTGGTAATGCGGCGCTATGAAGGTTTCATCAAATAGAGGTAGAAGAGTGTATATTATTTTCTTAGGGGTTCCGGGGGCAGGTAAGGGAACACAAGCAACTGAAGTGGCGGAGAAACTGAAGCTGGTGTATATTGCCACTGGTGACCTGTTTCGGCAGGCAATAGGAGGGGAAACTGAGTTAGGCATGAGAGTTAAATCTTATGTAGAGGCAGGTAAGCTTGTTCCTGATGAGATAACCATAAAGATGGTTTTAGACCGTTTATCGGCTCCAGATGCTGGAAGGGGAGCAATTCTTGACGGCTTCCCCAGAAGCATAAAGCAGGCAGAAGCTTTGGATGAGGCTTTAGGGAAGGAGTCTAAGGCTATAGATAAGGTTATCTTGATCAAGGTATCTGAGGAGGAGCTTCTTAAGCGTTTGGGCGGGCGCTGGACCTGCCCCAGTTGCCAGACTCTATATCATGAGGTAAGTTCTCCGCCTAAGGTTTGGGGTAAGTGTGACCGCTGTGGTGCTAGGCTGTATCAACGCCGGGATGATGCTCCCCAAATAGTTAAAAGGCGGCTTAGGGTCTATTTTGCCCAGACGGCTGCCCTAATTGACTATTATGAAAAGCAGGGTAAGCTTATTGAGGTGGACGGGAAGGGGGAAGTGGCCGAGGTGAGTGAAAGAATAACCCAGGCCCTCACACAGGGTGAGTTTGTCGCTAGATGAGTATCATTATTAAATCCGACCGAGAAATTGCCCTGATGCGGCAAGCAGGAAGGATTGTAGTCAAGGTGCTGGAGGTGCTAATTAGCCAGGTGAAACCAGGGATTAAGACCAAAGAACTAGATGCCATCGCGGCTAGAGAGACAGCGAGATGGGGAGGTAAACCCTCGTTTAAGGGTTACTGTGGCTTTAAAGCTAGCCTCTGTGTCTCGGTAAATGATGAGATAGTTCACGGGATTCCAGGAGAGAGGGTGTTAAAGGAGGGTGATATCGTCTCCCTTGACTTTGGTGTGATTTTTAAGGGTTTTCAGGGTGACGGGGCGGTGACGGTAGGCGTCGGGGAGATTTCTACTGAGGCAAGAAAGCTTATTGAAACTACCCAAGGTGCTCTAAAAGCCGGTATTATGGCTTGTTACCCCGGGGCAAGGCTGGGGGATATTTCAGCCGCAATTCAGCATTGTGCTGAAGCCAGTGGCTATTCGGTAGTACGCGAGTATACCGGACATGGCATCGGTAGAAAGATGCATGAGGAGCCTCAGATACCCAACTTTGGTGAGGCAAATTCGGGGCCAGTGCTAAAGAAAGGGATGACCTTTGCCCTTGAGCCAATGGTGAATGCCGGGGGTTGGCAAACCCGACTTAGCGATGACCACTGGACAGTGCTTACCGCTGATGGCAGTCTCTCAGCACATTTTGAGCACACCATTGTTATAACTGACGGGGAACCGGAGGTGTTGACTATTGTATAATGGAGGGAGAGCTAAGAAGGAAGCTATCGAGGTTGAAGGGACAGTAATTGAGTCTCTACCTAATGCTATGTTTCGGGTTGAATTGCCTAATGGGTATAAAGTGCTGGCGCACATTTCAGGTAAGATGAGAGTGCATTATATTAAAATCCTGCCGGGTGACAGGGTATTAATCGAACTTTCTCCTTATGACCTGACCCGAGGTAGGATTACCTATCGCTTTAAGTAATAGGTTATGGAAGACAATCTAAATTAGTTGTAAAATAGGTAAGGTTTATGATGAAAGTCAGGGCTTCAGTTAAGGTTAGATGTGAAAAGTGTAAAGTGGTGAGACGTCGCGGGGTGGTTAGAATTATTTGCTCCAACCCTAAGCATAAGCAGCGGCAGGGTTAATCTTGCTTAGTAAGGAGGGTTTAAGGTGGCTCGTTTAGCCGGGGTAGACATACCAAAAAATAAGCAGGTTTGGGTTTCGCTGCAGTATATCTATGGTATTGGTCCTACTTTGAGCCGGAGGATTTTGGCTGAGACTTCGGTCAGCCCCCAGACCAAGGTGAGCGACCTCACTGATGGAGAGGTTAGTCGGCTCAGGGAAGCAATTGATAAAAAATATAGGGTTGAGGGTGAACTTAGGAAAGAGGTTAACCTTAACATTAAGCGCCTCCTTGAAATTGGAAGCTATCGTGGCTTAAGACACCGCCATAGCTTGCCGGCTAGAGGGCAGCGCACTCGAACTAATGCCCGCACTAAACGAGGTCTGCGTAAGACAGTAGCCGGTAGAGGACTGAGGCGTGGTGTGGCTAAGAAGTAACCAAATGTGGGCTATGTAAAAGGGGACTAAAATGGCAGAAAAGAAACGCACCAAAGGCAGGAAAAGGGAGCGAAAGTCGATCCCATCGGGTCGGGCCTATATCCAGTCTACCTTCAATAATACTATAGTGACCCTTACTGACCTTCAGGGTAATGTTATTGCTTGGGGAAGCTCAGGAACGGTTGGATTTAAAGGCTCACGTAAAGGTACCCCTTATGCGGCTCAGTTAGCCGCTCGCTATGCGGCACGTAAGGGCAGGGAGCATGGACTGCGTCAGGTGGAGGTTTATGTGAAGGGACCCGGCAGTGGGCGTGAGGCGGCTATTCGCTCACTTCAGGCTGCCGGACTTGAGATTACTGGTATTAGGGACGTAACTCCCATTCCGCATAATGGTTGTCGTCCTCCGAAAAGAAGGCGGGTATAGAGGCATAAGATATGGCAAGATACACAAGCGCAGTTTGTAGACTTTGTCGGCGTAGCGGTGAGAAACTGATGCTTAAGGGTGATAGGTGCTTTACCCCTAAGTGTGCTATAGATAGGCGCGGCAAACCCCCAGGGCAGCAGCTTGGTCGGCGGCGCCGTCGCATTTCTGACCGCGGACTGCAGCTTCGAGAGAAGCAAAAAGCTCGCTACAGTTACGGAATGCTGGAAAGGCAGTTTAGACGGTTTTTTACTCAAGCAGAGCGCCAGCCGGGTATCACCGGGGATAACCTGTTGGTGCTGCTGGAGAGAAGGCTGGATAGTATAGTCTATCGCCTCGGTTTGGCTGACTCTATAGCTCAAGCTCGTCAGTTAGTCCAGCATGGACACATCACGCTTAATGGACAGCGGACTAATATACCCTCCTGTCTGGTCAAAGAGGGAGACACTATCGGCTTTAAAGATAGTGGTACCAAAACCGAGTATTACAAGGCATTAATTCAGGGCATTGAGGGTAAGGTTATTCCAAGTTGGTTAGCTCTGGATAAAGAGAACCTTACTGGTCAAGTTTTATCTCTACCTACCCCTGATGATGTTGGGGCTAAATTTGATACCAAGGTTATTGTTGAATACTACTCACGGTAGTTAATTATTACGGAGGGGGAAGATGTCACCTTTACCTGTAGCTAGGATCGAATGTGTTGAAAACGAAGGTAACTTTGGACGCTTCGTGGTGGAGCCGCTGGGGAAGGGTTTTGGTGTTACCCTGGGTAATGCGCTGCGTCGGGTGCTGCTTAGCTTTCTTCCCGGAGCAGCAGTGACCAGGGTTCAGATTGAAGGAATTCAGCATCAGTTCTCCCCGATTCCGCACGCCAAAGAGGACACTACAGAGTTTTTACTTAATGTTAGGGCACTACGGATAAGACCCCTTTCCGGTCAGCCGGGTAAGTTAACCCTGGAGGTGGAGGGGGAAGGTCAGGTTTGCGCTGCTGACATTAAACCCTCGGTTGACTTTGAAATTGTTAATCCTGAGCTCTATCTGATTACCTTGGCTTCACCTGAGGCTAGACTCTATGCTGAATTTGATGTGGAAGTGGGTGAAGGTTATCGGGAGGCTGAATCGAGTGATAGTCTTACTATTGGTATAATTCCGGTGGATGCTATCTTTACACCAATACGTAAGGTCAATTTTACCGTGGAGCCAACTCATTTTGGCCGTGAAACCACTGGCGAGCGGCTATACTTGGAGGTATGGACGGACAGCACCACAACCCCAATAGAGGCCATAAGTCAAAGTGCTGAAATCCTGGTAAAGCAGTTGTCGCCGTTTATGGAGTATGCCAAGACCTATCAGCTGGAGGTAGAAGGCGGAGCTATTGGTGAGGCTGTTACTGATGAAAGATATAATATCCCTGTGGAGCAACTAGACTTGTCGGTGCGCACGATGAATGCTTTAAGACGCGGTGGTATCACTACAGTGGGGGAACTAATCAGTAAGGGGGAGAAGGATCTGATGTCACTGCGGAATTTTGGGCAGAAGTCTAAGCAGGAGCTTGAGATGAAACTTAACGAATTGGGGCTGTCTTTAAAGGGTGAACAGTCAGTCCTGCAACCTGAAGATGAGGCCACTTACCCTGAAGACGTCTCAAGTGGTAATGAGCCGACAGCGGAGAGGTAAGGACTTTCTTAAGAGACCAGGATGAGACATAAGATAGCGGGTAGAAAATTAGGCAGGTCTTCAGCTCACCGTAAGGCGATGTATCGCAACTTGGTGACTGATATCCTCGGCTTTGAGAGGATTATTACTACTGAAGCTAAAGCCAAAGAGGTACGTAGCTTTGCCGAGAAGATGATTACCTTGGGCAAAGAAGGTGGGCTTGAGTCCCGTCGTCAGGCTTTATCGTTTATCTTGAATAAAAAAGTGGTTGATAAGGTATTTAGTGAACTTGCCCCCAGATACACTGAGCGAAACGGTGGTTACACCCGAATTACCAAATTAGGGCCTCGGGCGGGTGACGGGGCACCTATGGTTCGGCTTGAGTTGGTAATGTAGTGGCAAATGTTGGCTTAACTGGAACCACCACGGTTGTATTAACAATTGAATATGATGGCCGGCGTTACCAAGGCTTTCAGTTACAGGCAAATGAGCCGACCATTCAAGGTGAGCTTGAAGAGGCGCTGTGGAAGCTTACCGGGGAGAGGAGGCGGGTGGCGGCGGCCAGCCGGACTGATGCCGGGGTTCATGCCAGGGGACAGGTGGTTAGCTTCAGGACCGGGTCCTCCCTGCCAACAAAAACATTTGTCAGTGGTTTAAACTATTATCTACCCCGGGATATTGCGGTTAAGACGGTACATCGGGTGGATGACAGCTTTAATGTAAGGCGTCATGCCCTAAGCCGGGAATATAGCTACTATATATTAAATAGCCCGACCCGGTCTCCAATGAGGGAGGGGTTTTATTACCTTGTCAGCGGTAAACTGGATTTTGACTTAATGAACCAGGCCTGTCGGGCTCTTTTGGGTGAACACGACTTTTTATCCTTTGCTAGTTCCCTTAAGCCAAGGATAAAAAGCACCAGACGGCATGTATATAAAGCGTTGGTAACTAAGGAGGATGAGCTAGTTATTTTCAGCATGGTCGCCAACTCCTTTTTGCCCCACCAGGTGCGTAATACCATGGGGGTGCTAATCAGGGTTGGCTTGGGTAAGATGAGTCTTGACGAGTTTTATAGTATAATTGAGAGGAAAACACCCGGCCTGGCGGGTCCAGCCGCCCCGGCCTATGGGCTATGTCTTGAGCGGGTAAACTACCCGGAGTCTTTTAGCGGAGAGAGTAGTTGAAAACCTATAGTGCTAAGGCCTCTGATATAAGGCGTGAGTGGTATGTTATCGATGCCTCGGATAAAATTCTGGGCAGGCTTGCTGCTCAAATAGCCAGTTTGCTTATGGGCAAACATAAACCAATCTTTAGCCGTAATCTGGATACGGGGGATTATGTTGTTGTCCTTAATGCGGATAAAGTCCGTGTTACAGGCAACAACAAGGCCCGGCAAAAGCTCTACTTTAGACATTCCGGATACCCCGGGGGACTTAAGAGCATTTCTCTTGAGGAGATGCTGAAGACCCATCCTACCCGGGTGATTGAACACGCGATTAAAGGGATGTTGCCGCATAACCGGCTGGGGGCTCGGATGATAAAAAAGCTTAAAGTATACACAGGTGATGTCCATCCTCACGGTCAGGCAAAGACTCCTTAAATAGGATAATATCTAAAGGGGATAAATTGGCAAAGCAAGAATACTATCCTGGGACTGGAAGGCGCAAGGCAGCAGTGGCTCAGGTAAGGCTCTCATCAGGGGGTGGTGCCATTATCGTCAATGGCAAGCCCTATGAAGAAGCCTTCCCCAGACTTGAGCATCGCCTGAGAATAATGAAGCCCTTTTTAGTTACCGAGAACGTTGGCAAGTATAATGCCACAGTTAAGGTTAACGGAGGTGGCATATCGGGGCAGGCTGATGCCATTTGCCACGGTATCGCCCGAGCCCTATTGGGCTTAAATGAGGGCTTTAGGAAAGAGCTACGCGAGTTCGGGCTCCTAACCAGGGATGCCAGGGTCAAGGAGCGAAAGAAGGTCGGCTTAAAGCGGGCCAGAAAAGCACCTCAATACACCAAGAGATAAAGTTTTTCCTCTTATCCCTTCCCCAACTGCTCTTTTAGGTAATCTATCGCCTTCACCGGCGTGGGGTCAATCTGATAGAGGATTGCCAGATAGTAGCTTAAATAGTCACCGAAGAGCACCAGGCTCATTAGCTGGCTTAACGGGCTCCTGCCCCTGCCATCAACAAAGTGATAGCTAACCTTGGCTTGCTCAAGTAGCTCAGGGGTTACCTTATAGCGGAGTTTGATGCGTTCAGGGAATAAGTCTGACCGCAGCAGGACTACGGCTATTTTACCGGCTAGCTCCGGCGGGAACTGGTAGCCCACCACCGCATTGTGGTTGAGTTCCGGGAAGACCTCATGAAAAGCCCAGGATTTGGCATTCTCGTTAAGCTGGGTCTTCCAGCGGTGCGCCACCTCAGAGAGGATACTCGCCCCGTATACAACCACTAGCTTTCCATGCAATTCCTGCGCCAGCTTTTTAGCTGGGTTTTCTTTGGAGACTTGAGTTTCATTGATTTCTTGAGACATTTCTTCCAGTATCTGCACCATTTCGGCTACATCTTTAGACTTATCACCGATAAAGCCCAGCCTTCCCAGAAAGCCAAGAATAGGTAAGAAGCTAAAGGGGAGGGCAGTGCGGGGTGGAGCCTTATAGTCAAAGCTAAAAACAGGGATATTCCTCTCTTCTGCCATACTCTCAAGAGTGCCGCCGGTGGTAATTGCCAGTTTCTTTGAGCCCGTCGTCAGGGCTTTTTCAAATGAGGAAAGGGTTTCGGAGGTCATCCCGGAGTAGCTTGAGGCGATGAGAAGGGTTTTATCATCAACAAAGGCAGGTAAATCATAGTCGCTATGGATAAAGATGGGAAGCCTGGCTTCTGATATTATCAGGCTTTTTACCAGCAAGCCACCAATGGCTGAGCCACCCATCCCGCTGATAACCACTTTATTAACTTCACCATAGTCCTGAGGCAGTTTAAACTTCATCGCCATCTGCCAAGCTTCTTGGCAAAGCTGGGGCATCTGATGCAGGTGCTCAAGCATCCCCTCCCGGTCATATTGTTTAAATAGCTTTGGGTCATCTAGGTTAACCATAGCTAGACTCCAGCCAGTTTCCTGCCTAGCTCAACCAGCCTTTCGGCCCGAGCTGGGGTATCGCTTTCGGCATAGATACGAAGCAATGGTTCGGTTCCGGAAAACCTGATAAGTAGCCAGGTACTGGCAGCTAGGGTAAAGTGAAAACCATCGATGGTATTGGTCTTTACCACCTTAACACCGTCAAGGGACTGGGGAGCATTTTCACTGAGACGTTTGATTATATTATTACGTTCAATCCCGGGGAATGATACATCTAAACGCTGGTAATGGTGGGGGCCCACTTTACTGTAGAGGTACTCCAGTAGCTCTGATGGGGTTTTGCTCATCTTGAGCATCAGGTCAAGGAAGTAAAGCCCAGCCAGAATACCGTCCCGCTCGGGTATATGATCCCTAAATCCATAGCCGCCGCTTTCCTCCCCTCCGATGAGTGCCTTTTCCCTCATCATTATCGGAGCCACATACTTAAAACCTACCGCGGTCTCATATACCGGTACCCCAAATATTTCACCCAGGCGATAGGTCATACTGGTGGTGGTTATTGTCTTGACCAGGGCTCCCCGTTCTCCCCGTATCTCCAGTAGATATAGGCATAAGAGAGCAAATACCTGAAGCTGGGTTAGAAATTGCCCCTTCTCATCAATAATACCAATGCGGTCGGCATCACCGTCAGTGGCGATGCCAACATGAGCCCCCTCACTCTTAACTTTAGCCGAGAGCTTTTTTAAGTTAGTGGCGATTGGCTCTGGTTGTATCCCGGGGAATATGGGGTTAGGCTCGCTATTTATCTCAATTAATTCAATGGCTCCCCCATCAAGCAGCATCTTAAAATAACCGCTGCCAGTTCCATACATGGGGTCAATAACTATCTTTAGCTTGGCTTGGCTTAACCTTTTTAGGTCAACCAGCTTTCTAATCTGCTCTGAGTAAGCCGGGGTCAGGTCAAGAGACTCTACCAGCCCCTGTTTTACCGCCTGATGAAGCGGTATCCGGCTTATGCTTCCTTTAGTCAGCGTACGTGAGATATATTCCTCTATTTGATTTGTAGTTTCAGTCGGAGCACTTGAGGCATCCTGAGCTTTATATTTAAGACCATTCCACCTAGCCTTATTGTGACTGCCAGTAATGATAATAGCCCCGCCAGACTCTTTAGTTAGAATGCCGAAGCTTATTACCGGCGTTGGGGTAGGCTGGCTACAGAGATACACCTTTATCCCGTTGCCGGAGATTACCTCGGCTGCTGCTTGGGCGAAGTCTTCAGATGCAAAGCGGGTATCATAGCCAATTATGAGCCCTTTACCGGCAAGCTTGGTCTTTTTAAGGTAATCTGAAATCCCCTGGGCGCAGGCACGTACGTTGTCAAAGGTAAAATCCTCGGCAATAATCCCCCGCCAGCCATCGGTGCCGAATTTTATGGGGCTTTCTATTAACCTCACCCCCTCGCTCCCCCTCTCCTTTTAAGAAGTATGACGCAGCAAATCTTTTTGGTCAAATCTAAGCATCTGCAAACTTATATTCCCCAGCCTAATCAGACTCTCTAGGCTTTATTATCTGCATTGCCGCTTCAGCAAGCTTCTGTGGCACCAATACCCTTACTTCTGCCAAGCCATCCACAGTCAAACCATAAACTCTACCCGCACTCTCGTATTCCAGCAAAACAGGGATTCCTTCGCTCTCCAAATGGGACTTCATAATATTTGCAGCGAGCTCACCCTGCACAGTGCAAATAACCACAAGGTCTGATTTGGGGCTTCTCATATCAACCACTGGGCTATATTAAAACCCATACTCACCGGCAGTCAAATGCCTCTTTTTTCAGGGTTTCGGCTTTGTCTAGCTTCTCCCAGGGCAGGTCAAGGTCATCCCGACCAAAGTGCCCAAAGGTAGCCGTTGGTCTATATATCGGGCGCCTTAAATCAAAGGTCTTGATAATGGCGGCGGGTCTTAAGTCAAAGTGTTTACTAATCAGGTCAAGGATTACCTGCTGCGGAACCTTGCCGGTGCCGAAGCTCTCAAGTGAAATAGAGAGGGGGTTTGCCACACCAATGGAATAGGCAATCTGGATTTCCAGGCGCTCAGCCAGTCCGGCGGCGACTATGTTTTTGGCGATGTAGCGGGCGGCGTAGGTTGCGGAGCGGTCAACCTTGGTCGGGTCTTTCCCTGAAAAACAGCCACCGCCATGCCGGGCAATACCACCATAGGTATCAACCAGAATCTTGCGTCCGGTAAAGCCGGTATCGGATACTGGACCCCCAATCTCAAACCGCCCGGTAGCATTAATAAAATATTTGGTCTTGTTATCCATTAGTTCCTCAGGGATAATTGCCTTAATCACCTCTTGGGTAATATCCTTCTCAATCTGGGAGGAGCTAACATCGGGGTCGTGCTGGGCACCGATGACAATGCTGTCTATACGTTTGGGGATACCGTGGTCATATTCTACAGTTACCTGCGATTTCCCATCAGGGCGAAGGTAGGGGAGTATCTTCTCTTTCCTTACCTTAGCCAGACGCCGGCACAGCTTATGGGCGAGGGCGATGGGCAGGGGCATGAGTTCTTTAGTCTCATTGCAGGCAAAGCCGACCATCATCCCCTGGTCACCAGCGCCAATCTGGTCCAGCTCATCTTTAGACCCCTGCTTTGCCTCCCAGGACTTACTCACCCCTTGAAAAATATCCGGTGACTGCTCGTTGACGGAAACAAGCACCCCGCAGGACTGGTACTCAAAACCATATTCGGGCTTGGTGTAGCCTACCTCTTTAACCACCTCACGCACTATCTGGGGAATCTCAATATAGCAGTCAGTGCTAATTTCACCCATAACTATAATCAAGCCATTGGTTACCGCTGTCTCGCAGGCAACCCTGGCATAGGGGTCACGGGCTAAGATAGCATCTAGAATGGCATCTGATATCTGGTCGCAAAGTTTATCCGGGTGCCCCTCGGCAACTGACTCTGAAGTGAGCAGATAGGCCGGCGAATCACTAAAACTATTGGTCATTTTTCTCCTTTTTAGGTTCCTTCTTCCCAACTAGAAAGATATTTCTCCTGCCCCAGACTTAGGCGGTCAATACTAATACCCATTGACTTGAGCTTTAGCTCAGCTACCTTTTTATCTATTTCTTCCGGCACCGGGTAGACCCTAGCCTCAAGCTTTCCCTTATTTTTTAATAGATACTCAAGGCACAGGGCTTGGTTGGAAAAACTCATATCCATGACACTAGCTGGATGCCCCTCAGCAGCGACAAGGTTAATCAGCCTCCCCTCTCCCAGTAGATAGAGCTTGCGACCGTTAATTAGGCTGTACTCGTCAACAAAGGGTCTTATCCGCCGCTTACTTTTAGCCAAGCTTTCCAAAGCCGGGATATTAATCTCTACATTGAAATGCCCGCTATTGGCCAGAATGGCCCCATCCTTCATTAACTCAAGGTGGGGTTTGTCGATGACATTCTTATTACCGGCAACGGTAATGAAAATATCGCCTATCTTGGCTGCTTCCAAAAGTGGCATCACCTGATAGCCGTCCATAACTGCCTCTAGGGCGCGGACTGGCTCTACTTCAGTCACAATTACCCCCGAGCCCAGTCCTTTAGCTCTTAGGGCGATGCCATGCCCACACCAGCCATAGCCACAAACAACTACTTTTTTGCCTGCCCAAAGGATATTGGTGGAACGGGTAATACCATCAATAGTGCTCTGCCCGGTGCCGTAACGATTATCAAAAAGGTACTTGGTTTGAGCATCGTTGACGGCAATGATGGGGTATTTGAGCCCTCTTGCTCTCTCCAGACTGCGGAGCCTGATAACGCCGGTGGTGGTTTCCTCGGTGCCGCCGATAACACTACTCAAGAGTTCGCTTCGCTTAGTGTGCAGGGTGCTAACCAGGTCGGCGCCGTCATCAATGGTAAGCTGGGGTTTATGGTCCAAAGCGGTTAAGACGTGCCGGTAATATGTTTTCCCGTCCTCCCCCTTGATGGCATTGGTGGGGATACCATATTCGGTAACCAGAGCAGCAGCAACATCGTCTTGAGTGCTCAAAGGATTTGAGGCGCATAGAATAAGACTGGCTCCCCCCTCCTTTAAGGTTAGAGCCAGGTTAGCGGTCTCACTGGTGATGTGAAGGCAGCCTGAGATTCGGATACCTTTAAGTGGCTTTTCTCTGGTAAATCTCTCCCTGATTTGCCCTACTACCGGCATTTCCCGGGAAGCCCACTCTATCCGCCGCTTACCCAGTTCGGCAAGTTTGGGGTCTTTTATATCGCAATCTTTAGGTAAAGTCATCAGCTACTCCTTCTACTACCTGAACTGTTCTGAAACCCGCTCGGGTATATCCAGTGTGCCCATAAGTATTGGTTTTTGGTGACAGTCACTGCCCCCAGTTATGATAAGATTGTGCTTTTTGGCAAAACTAATATAGTGCTCAGTGGTCTTATCATCATTTCTTGAATGCCAGCACTCGACACCATCAATGTATTCTAGCATATATTTTTCGATAATTTCCGTCTGCTTGTCCAAATCACTTGTTATGCTGACTAAAGAAGTCCCGTTGGGGTCACTGGGGTGTGCCAGTACCAGAATACCACTGGCATTCCTTATCATGCTTGAGGCCTCGGCAAGTGAAAGCGGATATTTAGGCACATCACACTTGACCAGATATTTATCAAATGCTTCTTGCTTATCTCTAACAATCCCTTTTTCTATTAGGTAATTGGCAATATGGGGTCGGCCGAAGGTGCTATCAACGCTAGCCTGTATTTTCTTCAAGTCTTCCTCGGTAAACCCCGGGATATTCTCTTTCTCGAATTCATAATTTAGTTTCTCCAAAATCTGACGCGCCCTTTGTTCCCGGTGTTCCCTCATCAGTTGAAGTTTATCCCTTAGCTTTATATTGCCAATATCATACCGGTAGCCCAGAAAATCCAGAGAGATGGATTTGCTTGGTGGATATTGAAAAGTCACGTTCAATTCTACCCCGGTAATATAAGTTATGCCATATTCACTAGCTAGGGTAATTGCTCTTTGTTGGGCATTTACAGAATCATGGTCGGTTATTGACATCAAATCAATGTTTCTTTTTTTGGCTTCCTCAAATACCTCTTCAACTGAGAGATTACCATCGGAACCGGTCTTGGTATGAATGTGCAAATCTATTTTCATTTATTTATTTTCCATACCGATGATATACCAGTCTTCAGGCGGGTCATTCCGAGTATCAACTATCAAGTGGGTGATACTGAGATTTGGATAGAGGTTTTTCAGGTCATCTAAGTCCACTTCCTCAAACCTCTTTTTGTTGTCAAGGTAGGCCTGCTCGGTGAGGGCGTTTGATTCATAATCCTCCTTGGTCCGTTTCAGTATCCGTCTGATTGCTACCTCTTGCGGGCAGTCGGTTTGCAGGATTATAA
>JAUVZV010000035.1 GCA_030602375.1 Chloroflexota bacterium
GGTTCTAGGTCATTAAGTTCATCTTGGAATGGGAATTCACTGATACGTCGAGCCTTTTCTCCTTTTATAATTTCAAATAACTCTGCCATAATGTGTTCTTCCTCCCTTACTAATTCTTCTCTCCCCTCACCATCTCCACAAAATCCTTAAAAAGATATGTGCTGTCCCAGGGGCCGGGGGAGGCTTCGGAGTGGTACTGGATGCAGAAGACGGGTAGTTCCCGGTGCCGCAGCCCCTCCAGCGTGCTGTCATTTAGATTTATATGGGTTATCTCAAGACCGTCTTTAACACTATCCGGGTCAACCGCATAGCCGTGGTTCTGGGCGGTAATATAGACCCTGCTGGTTTTGAGGTCTCGGACGGGGTGGTTGCTGCCGCGGTGCCCGAACTTTAGCTTATAGGTCTTGGCGCCAAGGGCACGGGCGATTATCTGGTTGCCAAGGCAAATACCCATTATCGGCTTTTTACCGACAAGTTGTCTCACTGTCTCCACAATGTAATCGAGTAACTCTGGGTTACCCGGTCCCGGGGAGAGGAGGATGCCATCCGGCTTTAAATTAAGGATTTCATCGGCGGGCATGGTGCAGGGGACGGCTGTTGCCGTGCAGCCCATTTGCTGTATGAAGCGCAAAATACTGAACTTTAAGCCGCAATCAATGACCACGACCCGGTGTACTGGCTCGTTTGCTCCTTGGGGTAATATTGCAGGCCACTGGTAGAGAGCCGGGGTGGTAACCGCCTTTACGAAATCGGTAGCACCATAATCAGGCACCTCCTTAAGTTGCTCTTGTGCCTGCTGGGGGCTAAGCTCACTTGAGATAATCCCCATCATCACCCCGCAGGAGCGCAGTTTGCGGGTGATGGCACGGGTATCCACACCGTAAATTCCGGGGATACCGCTATCAGCCAGATACTGGTGAAGTGTCTTACTGCTTAAATAGTGATTCGGCTCCGGGCATGCCTCCCTGACGACAAAGCCCCTGACCTGAATCCGGTCTGATTCAAAGTCTATATCATTAATCCCGTAATTCCCGATGAGTGGGTAGGTAGGGACTACAATCTGCCCGGCGTAAGACGGGTCGGTGAGCATCTCCTGATAGCCAACCATGCTGGTATTAAATACCACCTCGCCGTAGGCGGTAACATCAGCACCAAAGGTATAACCCTCGTAAATTGAGCCGTCAGCTAAGACTAAAATCGCCTTTTTATCCATCATTCATCCTAAAGTCTCTATTTTAAGGGAGTTATCTTGGCAAACTAACTTGCCCCTGAAGATGGTGGCCATTACTTTGCCCTTGAGCACCGAGCCATTGAGGGGGGTATTCTTGCCCTTGGAGGCAAAATCTTTAGTGTCAACCACCCACTCCTTATCGGGGTCAAAGATAGTTACATCAGCCGGACTGCCCAAAGCTATAGTGCCCAGCTTTTGATATTTATCGCCTAAAATCTTGGCTGGCTCATAAGTGAGCTTGGCGATAAGTGTATAGAGATTTAACTTACCATCATGCACTAAACTCATCAGGCTGCCCAGTGCCGTCTCAAAGCCACTGATACCGAATTCGGCTAAAGCAAACTCACAGAGCTTATCAGCCTCGGTATGTGGGGCGTGGTCGGTGGCGATAATATCAATCACATTATCATTAAGCCCCCCAATTAGGGCCTCTATATCTTTTATGGTTCTTAAGGGTGGGTTTACCTTGGCATTGGTGTCATAGCCGATGGCCCTCTCCTCAGTCAGGGTGAGGTGGTGGGGGGTAACCTCGGCGCTGACTCTAATACCTTTCTCCTTGGCACAGCGGATAAGCCCTATCGAACCTTCAGTGCTGACATGAGCGATGTGAAGTTTGGCGCCGGTTAGTTCAGCTAAAGCCAGGTCACGGGCTAAAGCTGCCTCTTCAGCTGCCGCCGGTATACCCTGAAGACCCAGCTTGGTCGAGATGATGCCTTCATTCATCTGTCCTCCCTCGGTGAGGGCCATATCTTCGCAATGGTCAATTATGGGTAGCCCGAAGGCACGGCTATAATCCAGTGCCTGACGCATCAGCCTTGAATTTACTACCGGGCTGCTGTCGTCACTTAAGCCGATAACGCCACTTGAGGCAAGTTCGCCCATCTCAGCCAGTTCCTCCCCCCTTCTGCCTTTGGTGATACAACCTATCGGCAGGACCAAAATTACACCCTCTGCCTCCGCCTTTGATTTGACATAATCTACAGTGGGCTGGTTATCCAGAGGGGGACTGGTATTGGGCATACAGCAGACAGTGGTAAAACCTCCCCTGGCGGCGGCTTGGGTGCCGCTGGCGATGGTTTCCTTTTCCTCATACCCGGGGTCTCTTAGGTGGCAGTGGAGGTCAATAAATCCAGGGCAGACAATTAACCCTTGGGCTTCAAGGACATCATAGCCGCTTTGAGGCGGTGTTTTTTCCCTGCCCAGATGCGAGATTTTGCCCTCGGTGATAAGTAAATTGGCAATTTCATCCATGTTCTGGCTGGGGTCAATTATACGACCGCCACGGATAAGCAGTGGTTTCATTATTCTCCACCTCGGGAAAGAAGGTAAAGTAAAGCCATTCTAACTGCCACTCCGTTAGTTACCTGCTCGGCGATAACTGACTTTGGCCCGTGAGCCACATCCGGTGAAATCTCAATCCCTTCATTTACCGGTCCAGGGTGCATCACCAGAGCCTCAGCTTTAGCTTTCTTTAGCCTTGAGTCGGTAAGCTGGTATAACTTAACGTATTCACGAAGGCTGGGCAGTAACCCACCCTGTTGTCTTTCAAGTTGCAGCCTGAGCACCATCACCACATCAGCCCCCTCAAGGGCAAGCTCAATGTCAGGCTGGATGCTGACTTTGGGGAAATGGTGCTGCTCTTTGTCTAAGCCGATGGGTAGCAGGGTGA
Organism: Chloroflexota bacterium; assembly: GCA_030602375.1. Taxonomy (GTDB): domain Bacteria; phylum Chloroflexota; class Dehalococcoidia; order Dehalococcoidales; family JAUVZV01; genus JAUVZV01. The sequence goes on from JAUVZV010000035.1 coordinate 2,901, forward strand.
AGGGACAGCAAACTGTTACCTCTGCCCCCATAGTGGTAAGCCCCCAGATATTGGAACGGGCTACCCGGCTGTGCTTAATATCCCCAATAATAACTACCTTTAGCCCCTTTAAATTCCCCCTGTGGGCACAGATGGTGTAGAGGTCAAGGAGCGCTTGAGTTGGGTGGGCGTGCCAGCCATCACCGGCATTGATTATGCTTGCCTTCAGGTATTTAGCTGCAATATAAGGGGCTCCTGAGTGTGGGTGTCTCATTACCACAATATCAGCCCCCAATGACTCCAGTGTGTCCAGGGTATCAACTAAAGATTCCCCCTTGGTTGCGCTTAAACTTGAGGCGCTTAGGTTAACCACGTCAGCACTCAAGTTTTTAGCCGCGAGCTCAAAGGAGACCCGGGTGCGGGTGCTCGGCTCATAAAACAGGGTGACGATGGTCTTGCCGCGAAGGGTAGGTACCCGTTTAATGGGTCTTGACAGTACCTCTTTCATGGTATCGGCAGTGTCTAAAACGAGCTCTATTTCCTTAAGGGTAAAGTCTTCAAGGCCAAGTATATGGCGGTGTGACCATACTGAGGTAGCTAAAGGTTTCTCAGTTTTTACAAGTAGAGTTGGGTCATCTTTTGATGGTGTTGTCATCATTTTATTATCTCCTTAGGGGGTATAGAGATGATGGCTACCTCATCAATGCCATCGGTTTCCTTAAGCTTAACCTGTATCTCCTCGTGCCTTGAGCTTGGCATGTTCTTGCCCACATAATCGGCACGTATCGGTAGCTCACGGTGGCCACGGTCTATAAGTACGGCTAACTGGATTGACTTGGGCCGGCCAAGGTCGATAAGGGCATCCATGGCGGCACGGATGCTGCGCCCGGTGTAGAGCACATCATCAACGAGCACGATCGCCCTGTCATCAACGCTAGCTGGTATATCAGTTAGGTGGACAATAGGTTGGGTATCTAGTGAGGCAAGGTCATCCCGGTAGAAACTGATGTCCAGAGCGCCAACAGGCACCTTTGTGCCTTCAAAGTCTTCAATATTGGCTGCCATCCGCCTGGCTAAAGGCACACCGCGGGTGTGCATACCGACCAACATCAGGTGCTTAAGGTTCTTATTGCGCTCGATAATTTCATGGGTGATTCTAGTTAAGGTTCGCCTGACGTCCTCTGGTGCCATTACGATTTTATTTGACATAAAATTAACCTCCTGCTCAAACTGGCAAGAGGTTATACTATAATAACCCTTTTTCCCCCTTACCAGCCTCTCAGGACCAGTTTAAAGGTCCGGGTGCAATTTCATATTTTCTAAATTATAGCAGTTTCTTTTTATTTTTACAATCCTTTTTTATCTCAAAGCAAAAATTCTTTACCAATAGCATTTATGGGTTTATAATTAAGCGGATATTTTACGAGCCGGTTTAGGAATAGACGGAGGTGTAACTTGGCTACCCTATATGTGGTTTCCTCAATAGCAGGCGCTGGTAAGACCATGATTTGTGCTGGCCTGGGTAGGCATTTTTTAAATGAGAGCAAGAAAACGGGCTTCTTGAAGCCGATTTTAGCTCAAGATGGCTTGCCTGAGGAAGGTGCTGATGAGGATGCTTTATTTTTAAAGCAGGTTTTAGCATTAGATGAGCCTTTGGACTATCTCTGTCCGGTATTTAGAGACGGGGCTAATCTAGAAAATAAGATTAGAGAAGCCCTGACTAAGGTTGCGGCGGGGAAAGATGTGGTTATAGTTGAAGGCGGGGATAAACTTGATAGCACCAGTCTTGAGATTGCCCAAGGTCTAGATGCCAGAGCGATTATTATTGAGGGTTATTCAGGAGGGTTATCTCCAGATGGGCTTACTCGTAAATATAAGGACTTTGAAAAATATTTACTCGGTGTGGTGGTAAACAAGGTGCCGGTAAAGGAGTTGCCAACTCTAAAGAGTGAGCTGTTATCTAAGGCTGGAAAAGCGGGAATAAATATCTTAGGAATCTTGCCTGAAGATAGAATCCTACTTTCTTTGACGGTAGGAGAGCTGGCTAAATACACCCGGGGTGAAATACTAAATGACGCTGATAAGTCGGCAGAGCTGGTAGAGAACTTGATGCTGGGGGCGATGAATGTTGGCTCAGGAGTGGAGTATTTTGACTTGAAAACCGGTAAAGCGGCAGTAATCAGGATTGAGCGTCCCGATATACAAATGGCGGCACTGGAGACTCAAACCAAGTGCCTTATATTAAGTGGCAGTGCCGAGCCGATGCCAACAGTGCTAAATAGGGCGAGAGTTAAGGGAGTCCCAATTATTCGGGTCAAGGATGATATTGCCACGATAGTAACCAGAATTGAAGCCGTTTTAGGTAAGACCAGGTTCGGTCAGGAAAAGAAATTACCCCAGCTTACTCAACTCCTAGAGCGGCACCTTGACTTTCAGGCTATTTACCAAGGCTTAGGCTTATAAAGCTAATAAGCACTTCTCAAATTCCAACTGGGTTGTAGCCTAGTCCCGGTAGCGGGGCGCAGCTTCTATCTCTATTCCTGATTTTATGGTAAGTTTAGGCACTAGTTGATATTTACCTTTGAGGATGTTGGTTTTTTCCCTTCTATCGTAGAAGGTGAAATCCCCTGCAGCGAGTTCAAAAATAGAGATGTCAGCTGGCATGCCTATCTTAAGGCTTCCGCGGCGCTCCTCCTCACCCAGAGTAAGGGCTGGATTTATGGTGGTCATTTCAATCACCTGGTCTAGACTCAAGCCAAGGGCAAGGAATTTGGACATGGTTACCACCAGGCTTAAGACCACCGGGCTATTAAGATTTACATTGGCAAAGTCAGTACTTAAGGTAGTAGGTAAAATGCCCTTCTCCAAACCCTTCCTGGCAATATCAAAGCTGAAATTGAAGATGGCATTGGCTACATCCAGTACCACGCCTCTTTTAATTGCGTCCCAGAGTTCCGGGTAGACGGTGCCATCAGGCTTAATAAGACCGCCGAGATTTGAAGTATAGATGTGGGTGATGATATCCCCTTTATCCATAGTGGAGAGGAGTTCACGCATGAAAGGGTCTACCTGGCTTTGGGGGGTCTTCTCATCAATCCAAATACCAAAGTGGACCATTAGCGGCAGCTTGGCTTCATTTGCTATCTTCTTGGCAAGTTTTATTGCCTTGACCCCTTGCTGTTCTATTACCGAGCCAATAGCTCGCATCTTGATACCTTTAATTAGGCCCCGGTTTTCTTCCACAGTTTGTAATGTTGCCTCGGGGTTTGCTTCATACCAGCCCCAGTTCTCCGGCTGTACCGCGTGACCGGTTGGAACCACATGTAAGAGGGCGAAGATATCCGTCTTTGCCTGGGGAATAATAAACTTTTTAAATCCTTCAAAGTTGGCATAACCGGTGCTGCCACAATCAACGATAGTACTTACCCCGGTGCTGACACCAATTTCATCCGGCGGCACACCCAGTTTGGTTATTATTGGAGAGCAGTGAACATGAAGGTCAATAAGACCTGGGGTTACGATTTTTCCCTTCGCCTCAATCGTTTTCTTTGCCTGGCTTGAGGCTATCTCACCCTCTAGGGCGGCTATTTTACCCTTTGAGATGGCGATATCTCTCTTTTCATGTATTCCCTGCGCCGGGTCAATCAGCTCGCCCCCCTTGATTAGTAAGTCGTACATACTCCCTCCTTATCTGCCATTTAGCAAACTAAATTATAAGTAAGAGCCAGACATTTTACAACAAGCATTTTATTTACTGTTTCTCCTTGGCAATGATATTTAGTGGAATATCAAGGCTGATAGTTTTATAATAGTCTTATAGAATGGATATTTTTTCAGAATTAAATCCGGCACAAAGGGAAGCCGTTGAGGCTATTTCTGGCCCGGTGCTGATAATAGCTGGTCCGGGCAGTGGTAAGACTGGGGTTATTACCCACCGCGTCGCCTATCTGATTAAGGTTTGCGGTGTTAGTCCTCACCGTATTATGGCGGTTACCTTTACCAATAAAGCCGCCAGAGAAATGAAGTCAAGGCTAGAGCAGCTTTTAGGCGCTCTGGTTAGGGATTTAACCCTGGGCACCTTTCACGCTATTTGTGCCCGCATCCTGCGTCTGGAGGGCAAAAAAGTAGGTTTAGACCCTCACTTTGTAATTTATGATGAGGAAGACCAGATAAGCCTCTTAAAGCGCAGTCTTCAGGAAGTTGGTCTTGACCCCAAGCAGTATGCCCCACGGGCGATATCTTCAGGCATCAGTGCTGCCAAGAGCCGCCTCTTAAGCCCGAAGGACTTCCAGAAGCGTAGCCACAGCTATTTCGAGGAGGTGGTGGGACGGGTTTATGAGCAGTACCAGCAGGCACTTACCCAAAGTAATGCCTTGGACTTTGATGATTTACTAGTCAAAACGGTTGAGCTATTCAGGGGAAAGTCTGAGGTTTTGGCTAAATATCAGCAAAGGTATTTACACATTCAGGTGGATGAGTTTCAGGATACCAATCTGGTTCAGTACGAGCTAATAAAGAAGATTGGTGACAAGTACCGCAATATCTGTGTTGTTGGTGACCCTGACCAGTCAATCTACTCCTGGCGATTTGCTGACCTGAGGAATATCCTCAGCTTTGAGAAGGATTATCCTGAGGCCAAAGTGGTGTTACTTGAGCAGAACTATCGCTCCACCAAAACCATTCTTGAAGTAGCCTCAAGCCTAATCTCGGCCAACCAACAGCGCAAACCCAAGGATTTGTGGACCAGCAACGAGACGGGTGAATTGACCAATGTTATTGAAACCTACACTGAGCAGGAAGAGGCCCAGTTTGTGGTCAGCGAAATAGAGCGCTTGGTGGGTGAGGGCGCATTTAAGCGGGGAGACTTTGCTGTGATGTATCGCACCAATGCCCAGTCAAGAGCCCTTGAGGAGGCTTTTATTCGTTACGGGGTACCCTATAGGCTGGTAGCCGGCACCAGGTTTTACGCGAGGCGGGAGATAAAGGACATGATCGCCTGTTTTAAGCTTACCCAGAACCCTTATGATACGGTTAGCCTGCTTCGGATAATCAATGTTCCGGGGCGGGGTATCGGCGAGAGGACCTTGAGTGAGCTATCAAATTGGGCAAAATCTTTAGGCATCTCCCAGTATGAGGCATTAAAGCATCTTAGCCAGTTGAAAGGTGGTAACGATGAGAGAGGATATCCTTCGTTTAACCAACGCACCAGGGGGGCTCTAGTTGGTTTTATAAATCTGATTGAGGAGTTTAGAAGCCAAAGCCGAAAGCTAAATCTGGTTGATTTATTTGATTTGGTGATTAAAAAGACCGGTTATAAGGAGTATATATTAAATGGGTTGGATGGTGAAGAACGCTGGGAGAATGTCCTTGAACTCCGCACCGTAGCTGGGGAGTATCGTGATCTACCTCCTCCCCAGGGGCTGGCTGCTTTTCTAGAAGGGGTAACACTGGTCTCAGATGTTGACGGGCTGGAGGAAGGTGTCGATGCAGCGGTCCTAATTACCCTGCACCAAGCTAAAGGACTTGAATTCCCGGTAGTTTTTATTGTTGGTATGGAAGATGGACTACTGCCCCATTTTAAGTCGTTTGGTGCCCCGGAACAAATGGAGGAGGAGCGGCGACTCTGCTATGTCGGGATAACCAGGGCGAAGAAGCTCGTTTATTTAGTTCGTGCCTTCCGCCGTAGCCTCATCGGTTCAAGCTCAGTAAGTATCCCATCGCGCTTTCTAAAAGACATACCACATCACTTGGTTTCAGGCGGTGGTTTATGGGAAGAGAAGGAGAATTTGGTTGCCCAATCCCTCTATTCCTGGGGGGAAAGAACCCCTGCCTCCAGTTTTAATACCCCAGAGCTAAAGGATGGAGACCATGTCCACCATGTCCAGTTTGGCGATGGGGTGGTAGTGAGCACCAAGCCGGTAAAGGACGATGTGGAGGTGGTGGTTGCCTTTAATGGGGCAGTAAAGAAGCTCTTAGTAAGCTACGCCAAGCTGGAAAAGGCAGTTTAATTAAGATATGCCTATCAAGGTTTTAGACCCCAAGGTAGTATCGCGGATTGCTGCTGGGGAGGTAGTGGAGAGGCCAGCCTCGGTGGTGAAGGAGCTGGTGGAGAACTCTCTTGATGCCGGCTCAAGCCAGGTCTCGATTGAGGTTGAGGGGGGTGGCATAAGCTTAATTCGGGTGATTGATGATGGGAGTGGGATACCACCGGCAGAACTTGGGCTTGCCTTTGAGAGATATGCTACCAGTAAGATAGATAACCTTGGCGATTTAGAGTCTATTTCAAGCCTTGGCTTCCGTGGGGAGGCGTTACCCAGTATCGCTGCTGTAGCTGAGGTGGACATTACTACCTGTGCTAAAGGTGAACAAGCCGGCAGTTACCTCACTCTTA
>JAUVZV010000037.1 GCA_030602375.1 Chloroflexota bacterium
TGATTCTGTCCACCTTGACCCTGGTCTTGGACACCTCTTCCAGTTTGACTTTAATGCTGCCGTCCTTATCCCTTTCCCTTTTCTCCCTCACTTTTCTATCCCAGCCCGGTTCCACTCCAAATTGGGTAACGGCGGGGCCAGCATTTATCTGCACCACTTTAGCCTCAACCCCGTAGCTGGCTAGGGCTTCTTCGAGGAGTGTAGCCCTTTTTAGATTGTCAGCTTCAGCAAACTCAACCTCCGGGGTTACATCCAGAATATCAATCGGGGGCAACTTCCAACCGTCAATAATGATTAAAGACGGTGATTCACCATATTTCTTCCATACCTCCTGAGCCACCTGCCGCAATTCCTGCCTACCTTGAGCCAAGGTGGGGATAGCTGTTGGAGTAGTTACCGCCTGAGGTGATGTGGTTACTGCTTCCCTTTCCGGTTCCGCAGCTGGTATGGTTGGTTTCGGCATAAACTGAGGAGATACTGGCTTTTCCTCAACCTGCGGCTTGGGGACAGGACGGCCTTTGAGTCCCTTAGCTAACCATGAGAGCATACTAGCTGCCAGACGAAAGCAAGCCCTGGGAGCCACCAAGATAACACCGATGCCAACTAATCCCAGTATGTGAAGAATACTAAGCCAAATCGGGTAGCCAACGATATCGTAACGGGTGATGCTCAGTCCAAAGCTACCGCCATGACCCAAAAAGCCTAATATACCCCAGATAGCCAGGGTGAAAGAAGCACCACCCAGCCACCAGTTCCAATGATAGATAAGTGAGGATAGTCGGCGCTTCAAGATTGCACCGAGTAGAATACTAAAAGCAATACCCAGTAAGACCAGACCCCAGCCAAAAAGTTCCACCACCCCTGAAGTCCAGGCGCTCAGAGTCTGCTGAAACCAGAAAAGAGCAGCGACGATGATGGCTATTAAAATAAATACTCGCACCGGGGGGAGGGCGATGAAATGGAATAGTTTGCGCCACCACGCTGTCCCTTTCCTCTTGGGGCTCTTACGAGGTTTACTCCTGATATTGGCTTTTCTCCTAGCCATATTACCCCTCGGTGAGCCAAACTTTAAGCTACACCTTAACCACAAATGGCAAAATCATCGGGCGTCGTTTGGTCTGGTCATAGTAGAATTTATTTAAGATGTCTCTAACCTTATTATTGATAAAGCTCCAATCGGCGGGACGACTGCCACCATGATCCAAGACCTTAGCTACCAGCTCGCAGCTCTCCTCTATCATATCTCTAGACTCTCTGGTGTCAACAAAACCACGGGATACAATATCAGGGCGTCCCATCAGCTTTCCGGTTTGCTTGTTTATGGTAATAATTACTACCACGATGCCGTCCCTTGACAGCATCCTTCTATTGCGCAGCACAACACTACCAATATCACCCACACTAAGACCATCCACATAAACATTACCTGAAGTAACCTTACCTGCTATCCGTCCCACCTGTGGGTTGAGTTCAAGGATGCTGCCATCCTCCAGCAAGAAGATATTTTCCTTAGGGATGCCCATTGACTCTGCCAGCTTACCATGGAGAGTCAAGTGGCGATATTCACCATGGATAGGGACAAAGAATTTGGGGTTGACTAGATTTAGTAAGAGCTTTAACTCTTCCTGGCTACCATGGCCGTGGACATGGACCTGGGCGATATCACTATAAAGCACCTGCGCTCCCTGCTTAAAGAGGTTATCCACCGCCCGGTTAACCAGTGATTCGTTGCCTGGAATAGGTGTTGCTGAAATAACTACCGTATCTCCTTCATGGATATGAACATGCCTGAAGTCCCGATTGGCCATACGCACCAGAGCCGAAGTAGGTTCCCCCTGACTCCCAGTGGCAATAAGTACGGTCTTATTACGCGGCATGCGATGAAGCTCGTCAATCCGACCCAGTACCCCGTTCGGGGCATTAAGATAACCGAGTTCCATTGCTATACGTACCGTATTACTCATACTCCGTCCCACAATAAAGACACGGCGCTGGTACTTGGCTGCGGCGTCAATAACCTGCTGAATACGGGAAATTAGTGATGAGAAAGTAGCTACAATTACCCTACCTGGTGCATTGGCTATAACCTGGTTCAGTGCTTCACCAACTACTTTTTCCGAGGGGGTATAGCCGGGGAGCCCAACATAGGTGGAGTCGGAAAGAAGGAGCAAAACCCCTTCTTTCCCTATCTGAGCCAGCCGGGAAAGGTCAGTTGGTTTACCCTGCACCGGGGTGTAATCAAGCTTAAAATCACCACTGTGAACTATGGTGCCAACCGGTGTGGAGATGATTAATCCCGCCGCGTCAGGTATGCTGTGGCAAACCGGGAAGAATTCAATCCTGAACCTCCCCAGGGTAATCTTGCCGCCAGGTGGTATCAGCTTGAGCTTAGCCCCTGAAAGTGCCCTTCGCTCCTTGAGCTTGGCCGAGATAAGGCCTCGGGTAAGCTTAGTTGAATAGACCGGCACATTAAGCTGGGGGAGTAAATAAGGTAGCGCCCCAACATGGTCCTCATGACCATGGGTAACTAATATGCCTCTTATTTTCTCACGCTTCTCCAAGAGATAACTAATATCAGGGATTACCAGGTCAATGCCTAGCATTTCCTCCTCAGGGAACATAAGCCCAGCATCAATGATAATAATATCATCTTGATACTCCATCACCATCATGTTTTTGCCGATTTCACCCAGTCCCCCCAAAGGGATTAGCCTAAGTTTTGGTCTCGCCATAACTAAAATACCTCAAACATATTAAGTTGCCGGGGCTCTGGCTTTACCTCCGCCACTTTTTCCACCTCAACCAAGAGCACCGGAATCTTGAGCATATCCTCCTCTATTACCTGACGTAGGCTCTGCTGGTGCAGTGCCGCTGCCGGGTGATACATAGCATAGTAGATGACATTATCCCGTCTCTGGGCAGTGCCATGGATCTTACTTATACTCTTATTGGGGAAAAACATTGCCATAGAATAGCGCCCCAGGGTTACAATCATCTTGGGCTTAATGAGCTCGATCTGACGGTCAAGCCACTGGCGGCAGTTTCCTATCTCAGTGGGCAAAGGGTCACGGTTCCCAGACGGACGACACTTAATCACATTAGCAATATAAACCTGCTCGCGCTTCAGGCTAATTAAAGCAAGTAGTTCATCCAGATATTGACCGGCTGGACCAACAAAGGGACGTCCTTGCTGGTCTTCATTCCAGCCCGGAGCTTCACCAATAAACAGGATGTCGGCATCATCTCTCCCCTCACCGGGGACTACATTAGTTCGGTATTTGGCAATTTCACACTTCCTGCAGCGTGCGATTTCCGCATAAAGCTCACTCAGCGCCGACATCTTTATATATTAGCCAAGATAAAAAGACCTAAATACCAGCCCTTTTAATTATGATAACACGGACAATATGTCAAGTCAATTTAGGCTGTTGACAGTAGAGGAATGCAGTTGTAGACTACTTTTAGAACCAAATATCCTCATTATTAGAGAAAATTTTCTTTCCACAAGAAAGGGGGAGAATTGAGTCAGCTAAGCCAAACTGACCCGGAAATTAGCCAAGCCATTGAGCTAGAGAGAAAACGCCAAAAGGAAACAATAAACCTAATTGCCTCGGAGAATTATGCCAACACCGCAGTACTTGAGGCTCAGGGCTCATTTCTGACCGATAAATACGCCGAGGGCTATCCAAGAAGGCGCTACTACGGTGGCTGCGAGAATATGGACACCGTGGAAAGCCTGGCTATTAAACGGGCCAAGGAACTTTTTAAAGCTGAACATGCTAATGTCCAGCCCCATAGTGGCACCCAAGCCAATATGGCAGTATACTATGCCTTACTTGAGCCCGGTGACAGCGCTATGGCAATGAGCCTAGCTCATGGTGGTCACCTCACTCACGGCGACAAGGTGAGCTTTTCGGGCAGGTTTTATAATTTCGTCCACTACGGGGTTAACCCGGAAACAGAAAGAATTGACTTTAAGGAAATAGAAGAGCTTGCCTTAAAGCACAAGCCCAAGCTCATTGTGGCTGGAGCCAGTGCTTATCCCAGGATTATTGATTTTGAACGTTTCCGGCAGATTGCTGACCTGGTGGGAGCCAAGCTTATGGTGGATATGGCTCACATTGCCGGTATGGTGGCGGTAGGCCTGCATCCCACCCCAGTACCCTATAGTGAGGTGATAACCTCGACAACCCACAAAACGTTATGCGGCCCGCGAGGCGGCTTCATTTTGTGTACTAACAAACTGGCTTCACTGATAGATGAAGCTGTTTTCCCCAGAATGCAGGGTGGACCCCTAATGCATGTTATTGCTGCCAAAGCGGTGGCTTTCTACCAAGCCATGCAACCTCACTTTTTAGATTATCAACGCGCTGTACTGGATAATGCCCAAACTTTAGCCAGCGAGCTAAAAAGGCTGGGGCTGCGTCTGGTATCGGGCGGGACAGATAACCATATGATTTTAGTCGACCTCACCCAAACCAAAGTCACTGGCAAGGAAGCTGAGGAAGCCCTGGAGAAAACCGGTATCGTGGTTAATCGAAATTCTATCCCCTTTGACCCCAAACCACCCCTGGTTACCAGTGGCATCAGACTAGGTACACCAGCCGTGACCAGGCGTGGCTTTAGCAGCGAAGAGATGAAAGAGATCGCTTCGCTTATTGTAAAAGTAATCGCTAACACTGGTGCTCCAGAGATAGAGGCCGAGGTAAGAGAAGAGGTTGGCCAAATATGCCAACGTTTCCCGGTACCAGGTATTGACGTCTGAACTATGAGTGGGATAGGAGTCAAGTTAAAGTTTTAATTTAGAGGGAGGTTTGAAGTTAATGGATGAACTAAAGGTATTCAGCGGTAATGCCCACCCCACCCTTGCCCAGGCGGTTGTTGAATATCTGGGTGTGCCTCTAGGCAAGTGTGAGGTTTTTGAGTTTAGCAACGAGAATATTTTTGTCCGCATTCTGGAAAATGTTCGCCAGAGGGATGCTTTCGTCATCCAGCCCCTAACTTCCCCGGTCAACAAGAACCTGGTTGAGCTCTTAATTATGCTTGATGCTTTAAAAAGGGCATCAGCCGGGCGTATCACTGCGGTAGTCCCTTACTACGGCTATGGCCGTACTGATAAGAAGGACCAACCGAGGGTGCCGATAACAGCTAGGTTAGTAGCCGACCTGCTTACCGTAGCCGGGGCTAACCGACTGCTGACAGTGGATTTACATGCCGCCCAGATTCAGGGCTTTTTCAGTATTCCCGTCGATGAGTTGACCGCCCTTTATCTACTGGCTAATTACTTTGCCGAAAAAGACTTTGATGATTTAGTGGTAGTTGCTACTGACATCGGTATTTCCAAGAGGGCACGGGATTTAGCCGCTAAACTCGACGCCCCTCTGGCGATAGTTGAAAAGAGACGGGTGGGTAACTTTGACCAGTCGGAGACACTGAATATAATTGGTGAGGTAGATGGCAAAGTCGCCCTCACCATAGACGATGAAATAGACACTGCTGGCTCTCTGGAAAATGTTGTCGCCGCCTTAGGAGAGCGGGGGGCAAAAGAGGTATATGCCTGCTGCACGCACCCGATATTTTCTGATCCGGCGATTCAAAGGATAGCCCCCCTTCCGGTGAAAGAAGTAGTAGTTACCGATACCGTCCCGGTTAGCGGTGAAAAGAAGCTGGATAAAATTACCGTTCTGTCTATCGCCCCCCTAGTGGGTGAAGCTATTAAGCGTATTCATACCGGACAGTCAATCGGAGCCTTGTTTGAGTGAGGGGAGACATGTTTAAGTGGATGGGTGGATTATTCGATTCCGATGAGAAGCAACTAAAGCTTCTGCAGCCAACGGTTGACAGGATAAACTCACTTGAGAGCGAATTCAAGAAACTTACCGATGACCAGCTTGGATTAAAGACCGACGAGTTTAAAGCCCGGCTTAAAGCTGGCAGTTCACTCGATGAACTCCTACCCGAGGCCTTTGCTGCTGTCAGGGAAGCGGCTCAACGCACCATAGGTCAACGCCACTTTGATGTGCAGCTCATGGGGGGCATTGTCCTTTACCAGGGTAAAATTGCCGAGATGAAAACCGGCGAGGGCAAAACCCTAGTAGCTACCCTCCCCCTCTACCTTAATTCCCTCACCGGCCAGGGCTGTCACCTAGCAACGGTTAACGACTACCTAGCCCGGCGAGACCCTTACTGGATGGGACCCATCTATTATGCCTTAGGGGTAAGTGTTGCCAGTATCTATCCCCAGCAAAGTCCAGATGAACCCGCCCCCGCCCGCCGCTACGACCCAAGTTACGACTCGGGGGACGAACGCTGGGCTCACTTCCGCCCCATCTCCCGCCATGAGGCTTATGAGGCTGATATTACCTACGGTACCTCAAGCGAGTTCGGCTTTGACTATTTGAGGGACAACATGGTTTTAGACCTAGCACAATACGTGCAGGGCGAGCTAAACTACGCCATTGTTGATGAGGTGGATAACCTCTTGATTGACGAGGCGCGCACCCCGCTTATTATCAGTGGCCCGGATGTAGAAGCAAGTCAAAAGTACCAGATATTTGCTCGGCTTGTTCCCAGACTCAAACGGGGTGTAGATTACGAGGTGAAGGAAAAGGAGCGCACCGTAGATTTAACTGATCTCGGCTACGGCAATGTGGAAAATATGCTTAGAAGAGACGGGGTACTAAAGTCACCCAGCCTTTACGACCCGGCTAATGCTGACCTGCACCGTCACTTAAGAAATGCCCTTGCCGCCAAAGAGATATACCGGCGAGACCGTGACTATGTAGTTAAAGACGGTCAGGTTATTATCGTTGATGAGTTCACTGGCAGACTGATGCTCGGGCGGCGCTATTCAGAAGGGCTGCACCAGGCGATAGAAGCCAAGGAACGCGTTAAAGTTCAGCAGGAAAGCCGAACCTTTGCCACCATTACCGTCCAGAACTACTTCCGCATGTACCAGAAACTTGCCGGCATGACCGGTACTGCTGCCACCGAAGCTGAGGAATTTTACAAAATATACAAGCTTGATGTGGTAATTATCTCCACCAACAAGCCGATGATTCGAGGGGATTACTCCGACCAGATTTATAAGGATGAAGGAGTCAAATTCCGTGCCGTGGTAGGCGAGATTGAACAACTCCACAAAGCGGGACGACCGGTGCTAGTCGGCACGGTGTCAATTGAGAAATCAGAACTCTTAAGTGAACTTTTAAAGCGCAGGGGAATACCGCATGAGGTGTTAAATGCCAAAAATCATGAAAGGGAGGGCAATATCATCGCTGAGGCAGGTAAACCGGGTGCAGTAACCGTGGCCACCAATATGGCGGGAAGGGGTGTTGATATTATACTGGGTGGGAAAGAACCCGCTGATGGAGATAAACCGGAGTGGCAGGAGAGACACAACAAGATAATTGAGAAGGGTGGGCTCCACGTTATTGGCACGGAGCGCCACGAAGCCAGACGAATTGATAATCAGCTCAGAGGTAGAGCCGGACGACAGGGTGACCCGGGAAGCTCCCGGTTTTATGTCTCACTTGAGGATGACATTACCCGCCGCTTTGGTGGCGATAGAATCAAGGGCTTTATGGAGTGGGCTGGTATGGATGAAAATACCCCCGTTGAGAATGTATTGGTTAATAGAGCTATCGCCGATGTGCAAAAGCGAGTTGAGGGCTACCACTTTGACATCCGCAAGCACCTGGTTGAGTATGACGATGTCATCAATAAACACCGTGAGGTTATCTATGGCGAGCGCCGCAAGATATTGAGTGGTGCCGACCTCAAAGTAAACATCCTGGAAATGGTCAGGGAAGAGCTAAAAGCAATAGTAGCTTTCCATACTGAAGGTAGACGCAGCACTGATTGGGATATAAAAGGGCTGATTGATGATGTCGCCACCATCTTCCCCCTCCCCCCTGCCCTCAGCGAGAGCACCCTTTCCCAACTTGAAGTAAAGCAGATTGAAGAAAAACTTACCCAGCTGGCAGAGTCTCTTTACCAGCAGCGGGAGCAGCAACTCGGCCCTGATAACATGAGGATTTTAGAGCGCCTGGTGATGCTGCGCATTATAGACAGCCTTTGGGTGGAGCACCTGACGATGATGGAGTATATGCGCCAGGGTGTTGGGCTTGCCGCCGTAGGACAGAGAGACCCGCTGGTAACCTACAAAAGGGAAGGACATAGATTCTTTCAGAATTTAATGGATAATATCAAGCATGACCTGGTTCATACCATATATCATGTGGACATTATTAGACGGGAGGCCCCAGTAGCCCCATCCCCCCTTGCTCAAGTCGTAGCCGGTGGCAGCCAGAGTAAGGGGCGGCTCAAGGTCGGCGGCAAGAAGATAGGCAGAAACGACCCCTGCCCCTGTGGTAGCGGGAAGAAGTATAAACGTTGCTGTGGAAGGTGAGG
>JAUVZV010000007.1 GCA_030602375.1 Chloroflexota bacterium
CCGCCGTTGCATCACCCACGCTCAAGGCGACAACATTTCTATTTATGCGTTTGATGAGACCAGTAAGTACATTCCCTGGCCCAATTTCAACAAAGGTAGCTACCCCCTTATTTATCATATATTCAACTGAACGCTGCCACTGGACACCCCTGCATAGTTGGCTTAAAAGCTCTGCCTTCACCTCTTCGGCAGTGGTCAGCACCTTAGCTGTAGTGTTAGCCACAACTTTAATCAGTGGCCCATTAAAGGAAAGGGTGGATAAAACATCAGACATGCCTTGAGCCGCCGACTCCATCAGCGGTGTATGAAAGGCACCACTTACCACCAAAGGAATAACACGATGAGCCCCTCTACTCTTAACCAAAGCCATCGCCTTGGTTAGATTCTCTGTTGCCCCACTTATTACTAACTGCCCCGGACAGTTATAATTAGCAATCTGGGTACCAGTCTGGTGACATACCTCGGCTAGTTGAGCTTCATCAAGCCCGATTACTGCTGCCATACCCCCGGGTCGGTTAAGTCCAGCTTCATGCATCAGCCGCCCTCTTTGGAGAGCCAAATAAATAGCGGTAGCAGAATCAAACACCCCAGCGGCTGCCAGTGCTGTATACTCACCCAAACTGTGACCGGCAACAAAGGCAGGATTTTCTAATTTGCTACCAGCATTTACTTCTTGGATGGCCACCAAAGTGGCAAGACTTGCGGTTACTAATGCCGGCTGGGCGTTTATTGTCTGGTTAAGCTCAACCTCAGGGCCTTCAAAGCACAATCTAGACAGGGGAAAGCCCAATACCTCATCAGCTGTCTTGAAGACCTCTCTGGCTGCAGCGAAACTATGATAAAGGTCATGCCCCATGCCCACCTTCTGCGACCCCTGACCGGGGAAGATAAAAGCTACTTTAGCCATCTCCGTCACCCAAAGTCCCCTTAGTAAAAAGTTAACCAGCAGAAGTTTTAGACAAAGAATAACCCGAAAAAGTTTGGTCAATCAAGTAATTCGGGCTATCAAATCAGGTCTTCTTTTCCGGACCCTTAGCTGAGCTTTCAATCGTGATAACTTCTCGCCCGGCATAGGTTCCACAATTAGGACAGACATGATGCGCCAGTTTCGGACTATTACATTGAGGACAATAGTCTATCGGTGGCGTAGTTAGCGCTAGATGGCTACGCCTTTTCCCCTGACGGGCTTTAGCAGTTTTTTTCTTCGGTAAAGCCGCCATATTCTACCTCACTGCCTTCTCTCATTTAACGGTACATCATTACTTGAAATCAGTTGTCTTAACTTTGACCAGCGAGGGTCTGCCCCCTTGGGCGGACAGGTGCAAGCCCCTTGATTTAAGTCTTGCCCGCAAGTGGGGCACATCCCGGCACAATCCTTGCGGCAGAGTGGCTTCATCGGGATAACCAGCAATGTATACTGGCGTATCGCCTCAGTTAAATCAAGAACATGGTTCTCACTAATAGTAAAGCTGCCGGGCTCATCAGAAAGCGATAGTGGGGCACCAGTGTTTATATCTACAATCGGCAGATACTCCTCTTCAATCTTTAGCACCAGTGAACAATTAAACAGATTCAAGCAGCGGCTACAGCTGACTTCAACCTCAGCATGCAGAGTGGCTCTAACCAGAATGCCCCGACCAGTACGTACTAGCGCAACCTTACCTTGAACCAGACTACCACCACCCCCGGTAATATCTAAAACCTCACTTACTTCATAATCTTGTGTTGCCCCTGTTGGGGCTTTAAGCAGTTGAGAGACATTTATCTCCATTGCCTCCACTCCATCAATAATCTATCCATTATAAACTGAGCTAGATACTTACTGCAAGCCAGCGGTAAAGGGGTGCAGAGAATGCTACCTTCCCTTTAGTCTGGCTATCAGCATTGGCACCACCTTAAACAGGTCACCGACGATGCCATAGGTGGCTACCTCAAAGATAGGGGCATTAGGGTCATCATTGATAGCAATAATAATCTCCGAGGTTTGCATGCCAGCCAGGTGCTGAACTGCCCCGGAGATGCCACAGGCAATATAAAGTTTGGGACAAACAGTTTTACCGGTCTGGCCAACCTGATGAGAGTACGGAATCCATCCCTCGTCTACCGGTGGGCGGGATGAGCCCAACGCTGCCCCCATAACATTAGCCAGTTCTTCCAGTAAGTGAAAGTTTTCCGCTTTCCCCAGTCCCCGTCCCCCGGAGACAATAATGTCAGTATCCTCAAGCTTAACTCTCTCGGTGAGGTCTTCAATAAAATCAAGTAGTTTAATCTTTGAGGTAATGCCTCCCCGCTCAAAGTCAAGCTTGATTACCTGCCCCTTTCTTTCCTTATCTGGTGTGTTTTTCTTAAAAACTCGCGGGCGGACTGTTGCCATCTGAGGTCTTTTAGATGAGCAGATAATCGTCGCCATGATATTGCCACCAAAGGTAGGGCGAGTCTGAAGTAAGAGCCTTCTCCCCAGGTCAATCTCAAGCCCGGTACAGTCAGCGGTAAGCCCCGTCCGCAGGCGAGCCGCCACCCGCGGCATAAATGAGCGCCCCATTGGGGTAGCACCAGCCAGAACTATCTCAGGTCGATACTGGCAAATCAGCTCCACGAACTTCGCCGTGTATAAATCTTCTTCAAAACCCTTAATTATCGGGGCATCTACCAGATAGACCTTATCGGCACCATAGCCGGTTAGCTCGCTTGCCTCAGCAACATTGTGCCCAAAACATACTGCTGATAACTCAGCGTTCAGGGTGTCCGCCAGCTCCCTTCCTTTTGAGAGCAGCTCATAGGCTACGCCCTTTATCTTGCCATTCCTCTGTTCAGCAAATACCCAGACTCCGCGATGAAGGTCGCTCACCTCAACTTCTTCAACGGCAGCCTCAATAAGAATGGCATCATAGGTACAGGCTTCCTGGCAAGCGCGGCAAAAGTTGCACCCCTCCTTTACCTGGACTTTATCGTCCACAAGCTCAAGTAAACCAAAGGGGCAAACTTCAATGCAATTGCCGCAGCCATTACATTTATCAAGGTCAATTAAAATTCCCATGTTTAAACTATCCCGGCATCTCCTAGCTTACTAATCAGATTCTTGACCTGCTCCTCAGGCTCTCCTTGAAGTATCTCACCCCTATTTACTCTCTGTGGAGAGAATACCTTGACTACCCTGGTAGCCGAGCCTTTAAGCCCTACCTTATCCATATCAATAGCCAGTTCTTCAGCCGTCCAGACTGGGATTGGGGCACTTTTGGCTTTAGCCAGTCCTCGGAGCGAGGGCAGACGAGGCACATTAATTTCCTTTACCACGGTAATTACCGCTGGTAAGGGCAGCTCAATAATCTCATGCCCTTCCTCAACCATCCGCTGAAGATGCATACCTTTATTTATGTCCTCAATTTTACTGACATAGGCAACAAACGGCAGCCCCAGCATCTCAGCAAGTTCTGGTCCCACTTGCCCGGTATCACCATCAAATGTCTGTCGGCCACAAATAATGAGGTCAGTCTGTCCCAGCTTTTCAATTGCCCGGGCAAGTGTATAAGAAGTAGCCAGGGTGTCGGCACCGGCAAAAGCCTTATCACTCAGTAGTACTGCCTCATCGGCACCGAGACTAATCGCCTCCCGCAACATCTCTTCTGCTTGGGGTGGCCCCATGCTAATGGCGGTAACCCTACCTCCACAGCGCTCCTTGAGGCGAACCCCTTCTTCCAGAGCATAGGCATCAAAGGGGTTTAAGATGTTCAAAATCCCCTCTCTAATAAGGGTATTGGTTTGGGGGTCAATTTTAACCTCAGTAGTGCCCGGCACCTGTTTTAAGCAGACGACAATGTTCATTCCTGCCTTGACCTTCGTTTCCTTAGTTCAGAGGCAATGACATTTCTCAAGACTTGATTGGTGCCCTCATATATCTGGGTAATTTTGGCATCTCGCATCATCTTCTCAATGGGATAATCGCGTATATAACCGGCGCCACCGAAAACCTGCACCGCATTGGTGGTGACCCGCATCGCCACATCCGAGGCAAAGACCTTAGCCATCGCCGCTTCTTCAGTAATGCTCTTGGCGCCGCTATCAATGGTTCTGGCTACAGAGTAGACTAAAGCCCTGGCTGCCTCTACCTCTATCGCCATGTCAGCCAGCATATGTTGGACTGCCTGAATAGATATAATAGGGTGTTCAAACTGGATGCGCTGCCGGGCATAGTCCGTTGCTGCCTCCAGAGCCCCCTGAGCAATGCCAACCGCCTGAGCGGCAACCCCAGGACGGGAACGATCCAGCACCCTCAAGGCGATGATAAACCCCATGCCCTCTTTGCCAAGCAGATTCTCCTTAAGGATGAAGCAATTGCGGAAAATCAGCTCCCTCGTAGAAGAAGCACGAATACCCATTTTCTTTTCTTTCTCGCCAAAGGAGAAACCCGGGGTGTCCTTCTCTACCAGGAAGGCGCTAGCGCCACGAGCCCCCCTTTCCTTATCGGTTAAGGCAATAACGGTATATATCTCAGCCTCACCACCATTGGTAATAAATTGCTTGGTACCATTAAGGACATAACCCCCCTCTTTTTCAGTGGCAGTCGTCTTGATGGCACCGGCATCGCTGCCTGCCGTCGCCTCGGTAAGGGCAAAGGCAGCTAGGCTCTTGCCGCTGGCAATATCCGGCAGACGCCTCCTTTTTTGTTCCTCAGTTCCATATTCCAGTATAGAGAGGGCACCCAGAGCACTAGCGGCATAAGTAATCGCCACACCGCTACATGCCCGGCTTAGCTCTTCTACCGCCAGGCAAAGCTCAAGACAGCCACCACCCAAGCCTTCATACTCTTCAGGAATGAAAATGCGGAACAGGTCGGAACTGGCCAGTTGCCTAATAATATCCCAGGGAAACTCCTCCCTCTCATCGAGCTCTGCCCGTAAAGGCAGTATCCTCTCTTCAGCAATCTTCCTTGCCAAGTCTCTGACTGTCTTTTGTTCCTCAGTCAAGAAATACTCCAAGACTGTTCCCCCTTCCCCATTTACTTAACTATCTTAAAGCAGGGTCAGGAATATTATAATTTATGGCGAGACCAATTGTAGCTAGCTTCTTTAGGAGTTGCCACAAAGGATATTCCGACAGTATTGGATTTCCGGTAAAAGTGAATTTATTATACTCGGAGTCAGCTGCTTGTTGCAAGCTTAAAGGTTGGTGTTGACAGTAAAGAGAAAGGTTAATTATAATGAGGTCGTTCCGGCACTAACTCCGATTGTAATAAGGGGAGGTGAATACTGTGGCAGCTAAGGCTTTTGTTCTCGTTGAAACCATGCCCGGCAGAAGTAAGGATGTGGAAAGTGCTCTCAAGAAATTGGGCAAGGGGATAAAATCAGTCGACACGGTAACCGGTCCTTATGACATTATTGCCATAATTGAAGGTGAAAACTTAAACGACATTGGTGACCTCGTTACCGGGAAAATTCACCCCGTCCCCGGCATTTCACGAACTGTAACCTGCCTAGCAATATAACCTACCCAAGCCCAATCATCTTCTTGATTTCAAATCCCTTCAGCTCAAGGCTGACTGAAGCAGGAGGTATGACTGTATGGATTTTGAGTTTAGCCAAGAGCAGAAGAAATTCAGAGAGGAAGTTAGAGACTTTCTTGAGGCAGAGATAAGGAAAGGAACCTTTAAGCCAAGCTGCGATGCCTGGATAATAGGTTACTCTCCAGAGTTCACCCGCAAGATAGTTGAGAGAGGCTGGATTGGACTCACCTGGCCCAAGGAGTATGGCGGGCAAGGACGTAGCTATATTGACCGCCTCATTCTGGCTGAAGAGATGCTACGCTATGGAGCGCCGGTAGCCTGTCACTGGTTTGCCGACCGTCAGGTAGGTGGCTCCCTAGTTACCTTCGGCACCGAAGAGCAGAAGAGAGAGTTTCTGCCCAAGATTATAAGGGGTGAAGCCTTTGTCGGTCTGGGAATGAGCGAAACTGAAGCCGGTTCTGACCTGGCATCCCTCAAAACACGAGCCACAGAAGATGGTGACTTTTTTATTATTGATGGGCAGAAGATGTGGACCAGCGGTGGTAAATACATGAATTATATCTACCTAGTGGCAAGG
Source organism: Chloroflexota bacterium (assembly GCA_030602375.1). Taxonomy (GTDB): domain Bacteria; phylum Chloroflexota; class Dehalococcoidia; order Dehalococcoidales; family JAUVZV01; genus JAUVZV01. The sequence continues at coordinate 6,078 of JAUVZV010000007.1, forward strand.
ACTGACCCTGAAGCACCAAAACATAAGGGTATCAGTGAAATTCTGGTCGAGACAAAACTGCCCGGGATTACCATTCGCCCCACCATTGATATTACCGGCAGTGAGGCCTGGAATGAGGTCTTCTTTGATAATGTCCGAGTCCCCAAAAAATACCTCATCGGAGAGAAAAACCGCGGCTGGTATCAAATCGTGCACCAGCTCGCCTATGAAAGAAGCGGCATGGAGCGGCTGATGGCTAACTACCCGCTTTTTGATGCTATATTAAAGTTCGCCAGAGAAACTAAATATGCTGGCAAACCCCTTGCTCAAGACAGCTTAATCCGCTCCCGACTGGCACAACTTCAGGTTGAATTTGAGGTTGGACGACTGCACATGTATCGGGTGGCTCTAGTTATGGATGAAGGCCGTGCCCCTGATTGGGAAGCCTCAATGTCAAAAGCCTACGCCACTGCCTTTGAACAACGCCTGGCTAGTTTAGCCATGGACATTCTGGGACTCTATGGACAACTTCTGGGTGAATCAAAGCTGGTGCCAATTATGGGTATGGCACCCCACTCTTACTTGGGTTCCAAGGGCTACAGCCTGCAGGCTGGTACTTCAGAGATCTTAAGAAACATTGTCGCCACCAGAGGATTGGGGCTACCTACTGAGTAACAAATTTCAAATCCGAAAACTGACAAGGGGAGTAAAAATGAATCTGGCTCTTTCCGAAGAACAGGAAATGCTAAAACAAGCGGCGCGTGATTTTTTGAGTGAAAAATGCCCTAAAACAGCCCTTAAAGAGATGGAGGAGAGTCAAGAAGGCTATTCACCCCCGCTTTGGCGGGAAATGGCAGAGCTAGGCTGGATGGGGCTGGTATTCCCGGAAAAGTATGGTGGTGCCGGAATGAGCTTCCTTGACCTGGCGGTATTGCTTGAGGAAATGGGACGTGCTGCCCTGCCCAGTCCTTACTTCTCCAGCATAATCCTCGGTGGTTTAACCATCCTGGACATCGCAAATGAGGGGAAAAAGCAGGAATATTTACCCCAAATAGCCAGCGGCGAGATAGTCTTCACCCTGGCTCTAACTGAAGCCGATGCCAGATATGAGGCTTGGTCAATAAAAGTCAAGGCTACGGCTGATGGGGATAACTATATTATTAGCGGCACCAAGCTTTTCGTTCCTGATGCCCATATTGCTGACTATCTACTATGTGTCGCCAGAACTAAAGAGTCAGCCAAAGCCGAAGATGGGATTACCATATTCCTTGTTGATGCTAAAAGCCCCGGTATAAATTGCACTGTTTTAAAGACCATCGCCAACGACAAGCTAGGTGAGGTAGTTTTCGACCAAGTTAAAGTTCCCGAGGGGAACATTCTGGGGGAAAAAGACCGGGGTTGGCCAGCGGTAGAGAGAATAATGCAGCGGGCGGCGGTGGCTAAATGCTGTGAAACAGTCGGCGGTATGCAGCAGGTACTGGAGATGACGGTTGACTATGCCAAGGAGAGGAAGCAATTTGGTCGTCCGATTGGCAGCTTTCAGGCCATCCAACATTATTTAAGCAATATGGCAACCGATGTTGATGGTTCCAGATTTGTAACCTACCAGGCAGCCTGGATGTTAAGCCAGGGACTTCCCTGCCGCAAAGAGGTGGCTGTAGCCAAGGCATGGACAGGTGAAGCCAGTGAACGAGTGGTGGCTCTAGCACACCAGATACACGGGGCTATCGGCGTTACCATGGACCACGATTTGCACTTCTACACCAGGCGAGCTAGCGCGGCTCAGGTTACTTTCGGTGATGCTGATTTTCATCGCGAAATAGTAGCTCAAGAGATGGGGTTATAATAACCTGACCTCCCCGACTACCCTTTAATTAAGCCATAGACTCAAGCTTAGCCATTACTTCATTTATAGTTTGCTCGGCGGTAGAGGCCCCGGCGGTTAGACCAATATGGTACCGGTCTTGAAGCCAAGCCAGCTCAATCTCCTCCGCCGCCTCGACCAGATGCGTTCTGGTAACCGTAGAACATAACTCGGCGAGGCGATTAGTGTTGGCGCTGTTATGACCGCCAATGACGAGCATCAAGTCAACCTTATTTGCCAGCTCAAGCGCTGCTTCTTGGCGGTTTCTAATGTCATAACAGATGGTATCAATAATACGCAACTCAGAATCCTTACTAAAGGTAGCCTCAATAAGCTCCTTTACAAACCGGGTGAAATGAGCCGGTATCTGGGTTGTCTGGGATAGAACCCCAAGATGACGAGGCAGCTGTCCCAGCCTAAGAAGCTGGTTCACCTCTAGAGCCGCCATCCCCTTATTCTCAGCCCAGCCTAAAACACCCTTAACCTCAGAATGCCCGCTATCACCATAGACAATAACAAAAAAACCCGACTCAGCCAGCCTACGAACGGCAACCTGTGCTCGGCGAACAAAGGGACAAGTGGTGTCAATTATCTCAATGCCCCGAGCTCGAATCTCCTCTTCAAGCTGGGGGCTTATCCCGTGAGCGCTAATCACTAAAGCGTCACCCCGTACATCAGCCACACTCTCAGCTATCCTAACACCAAGATTCTCAAGCTCCTTTAAGAGCGGCTGGTTATGTACCAAAGCACCCAGGGTCTCAATACCATCGTGCTTACGGGCAACCTTTTCCAAGATATCAACAGCACGCTTAACCCCGAAGCAGAACCCTATCTCGGCCCCCTTTTCAATCTTTAATGCCATCTAGTTTTTCATCTCCTATAATACCCCTGATATTCAAGTGGAAGGAGGTCAGCAACATGCCACATGATAGAATTGGTAAGCTTGGTCAACTCTTCTTTAGTTAGTTTCCCATCAACCGAGGGTAGGGTGAAAGGTTTACCAATATTGACCATTATTCTGGGGCGCTTGAAGAGCCAGCGTATACCTTCAAGCTCCTCTGTTCCCCAAATGCCAACCGGAACAATGGGGGCACCGCTCCGCAAGGCAATCAGTGTTACCCCAGGGAAAGCGCATTGTAATTGCCCACTGCGGCTCCTCATCCCCTCAGGGAAAACAACTAGAGTCCTACCCTGCTCTAAAGCCTGCAACGACTTCCGCAGTGCCTTCCTATCCAGTTGACCGCGGTGCACGGGAAAGGCACCCAGTCCGCTAACGAGATAGCCAATCGCTCTAAAGCGAAATAGCTCCTTCTTAGCCATAAAGACTGCTTTTCGTCCCAGGAGAGTCCCAAGTAAAGGAGGGTCAGCCAGACTAAGGTGATTTGCTACCACCAGCACCGGGCCCTGAGGAGGAATATTCTCTATTTCCTTGACCTCATAGCGAATGAAAAGCAGAAAAGCCCTCACCGCTGCCCGGCAAACATAATAGAACCAGGGCCAAGACATCACTCTACCATTGCCAAATTTAAAAAAAGTTTTACTAATTATATCTTATACTTAGAGTGAAGACAAACGAGCGCTATGAGACGAAAACTAACCCCATACCTTGATTAATCTTATCTTTTAACTCATAATAATTAATCACCAATAAAAAATATGAAAAGGCTAAGTATCGGTAAAATAAGAGGTCTAAATCAGATTGCCAACGACGATGGCATCTTTACCATATGTGCCCTGGACCACCGTGGTTCCTTGCGTCGCATCATTGACGAAGAACACCCGGAAGAAGTAAGTTACGAGGTAATGGTTGAGCACAAATTAGAGTTGTGCTCAAGTTTAGCCAGATATGCCAGTGCGGTGCTGCTTGACCCTCTATTTGGTGCTGCTCAATGCATTAGTAAGGGCGTCATCCCCAAAGGTACCGGGCTCCTGGTCAGTTTGGAAGCTACCGGCTACAGCGGTAATAAAGAATACCGTTTAACCCAACCCCTGGATAACTGGGGGATTGAGAAGATTAAACGAATGGGCGCCTCAGCAGCCAAGATTCTAGTCTATTATCGCCCGGACTTAAAAGAGCTTAAAGCTAAGCTACTTAAAACAATCAGTAGCCTAGCTGAGGAATGCATAAAGTATGACCTGCCATTCCTGGTAGAACCGGTAAGCTACCCTGTTGGCAACGAAATCGGTAGCCCTGAGGAGTTCGCTGCCAAAAAAGAGGAGTTAGTAATTCAAACTGCCCAGGATATTACCAGCCTGCCAATTGACGTCCTCAAGGCTGAGTTCCCTGCTGAGCTTCACTACAAAAAAGATGCTGCTGAACTTGTGAATCTCTGCCGCCAGCTAGACGCCTCCTCCCAGGTTCCTTGGGTTATCTTAAGCGCCGGTGCTGACTTCGAAATTTTTTGCAAGCAGGTTGAGATTGCCTGTCAGGCCGGGGCCTCAGGCTTTCTGGGCGGCCGGGCTATCTGGCAGGAAGTAGTAACCATTAGCGATGCCAAGGAAAGGATTTGCTACCTCCAAACTGTAGCCGCAGAAAGGCTAAAAAGGCTAAACGAGATTAGCAACAGATACGCGGTGCCATGGTACAAAAAGTTTGGACTGACTGCCAACGATTTACTAAAAGTCAAAGAGGGGTGGTATAAAGGGTATTAACATGGGAGGGGTTAGATGATTGCTACCATAACCTTAAATCCTAGCCTGGATAGAACCATCACTGTGCACGGGCTTAAGCTTGACGAGACTAACCGATGGCGAATGATGCACCTCTACGCTGGTGGCAAGGGTATAGATGTCTCGCGAGCCATCTATGAGATGGGAGATGAAACGGTAGCCTACGGCTTTGTTGGTGGGGCAGCAGGCAGGACGATTGAAATACTGCTCGATGAGGAAGGAGTGCCATTCAGCTTCACCCCTATTGAGCAAGAGACACGCACTAACTTCATTATTACCGATACCAAGACCTACCGGCAAACCAGGATTGATGCCCCCGGTCCACATATCTCCGAGAGGCAACTGGCTCGGTTCCGCAGGAAAATGAGACAGCTTAGCCCCAAACCGGATCTGGTAGTTGCTGGTGGCAGTCTGCCACCGGGTATTCCAATCAATGTCTACTGTGAGATAGTCTCCGAGGCTAAATCATTTGGGATAAGAACCCTGCTTGATTCTGAAGGGCGGTGGCTGGAGGAAGGCATAAAGGCTAAGCCTTACCTTATTAAGCCTAACGTCCACGAAGCCGAGGAACTGCTTAAAGTAGAACTCCCTACTGAGGAAGCAATCATCAAAGCAGCGCTTAAAATAATTGAAATGGGCATTAAAGTGGCCGTCATCTCCAGAGGGAAAGACGGGCTAATCGCTGCCACCAAGCAGGAGGTGGTGAAAGCAGTCCCACCCGCGGTAAGAGTGCGTAGTGCCGTAGGGGCTGGCGATTGTACCATGGCAGGACTGGCACTGAAGCTGGTTGATAATAAACCGCTAAGAGAAGCCTGCCAACTGGCGGTAGCTATGGGTACGGCGGCAGTGTTAACACCCGGTACTGAGCTCTGCCACAGGAAAGATGTGGAGGATATACTACCACAAGTCAAGGTCTGGGAAACCCGAAAAAGCAAGCTGGCTAAGACCTTCTCTTTTGCCTCTGATGAGTGATTTATCCAAGTAAAGCTAAAGAGGCGAAGTATTACTATACCTTCCCGTTATTTACTTTTATTATTTCATTGAGGGCTTCTGTGTAGGCTTTGAAGGCATGAGCTTCAAAGAGTACCAACACCACTTCTCTTAAACAGGTACCCTTCTCCCGTAGAAAGTGGCTGACTGCCCTAATTGCAACTCGGGAAGCCTTATCCAGTGGATAACCGTAAGCGCCGGTACTAATTGAGGGGAAAGAAATACTACCCAAGTGGTTCTCTGCTGCCAGCTTCAAGCTTTCCCTATAGGCACTGGCTAAAAGTTCCTCTTCACCCCTGCTACCACCATGCCAGATAGGTCCGACAGTATGAATGACATACCTCGCCTTGAGATTGCCCCCGCTGGTCATTACTGCCTTACCTGTTGCTAATCGCCCTTGTCGTGCCACAATCTGTTTGCATTCTTCTAAAATGGCGGGGCCGCCGGCCCGATGAATTACCCCATCTACACCCCCACCACCCATAAGGCTAGAATTAGCCGCATTGACAATAGCATCGGTATCCTGCTGGGTGATATCTCCTTGGATTATGCGCAGCCTTACCTGGTTAATAGTAGCCCCTACTGCTTGCCCTTTCATGCCCTCACCCCTCATACCTTTTTAAGCCCCGGGTAGTCCATCCCGTAACGATAGGCAGAATAGACCATATGACTCCTTATCTGGGCAGGGTAGGGTTTATCTGAAGGCAGGTTATTACTGAATTCCCATACCAGTTTACCTTTGAGGTCTACTTCAAAGATTCTCCCCGTGTTCCCTTCACAAATCAGGGTATTTCGGTTAGGCAGCCGCTGGCAATTGGACATGGTGGCTGAATAAAATTCGGTGGTTGCCTCTCTACCCCCATACGCCCAGACTATAGCCTTGGTTTTGGGGTCAACCTCCAGAACCCGGGAAAAGCCCCAGGGAAATCCATAGGGGTGAAAGCCATTGTCAAAGACCAGTATGTTGCCGTTATCCAGCATGGTTGGGGAGTGCTGATGGGCTAGCTCACCCGGACCCCACTGCCACTTAATGTTACCCGTCCTCTTTTCGATAATGGCGATGGTATTGGTTTTCATAAAGCTAGCCAAGATATTATCGTCCTCAAGCACTTCACAGGCATTAAGGTGAGTCCATTCACTTCTGGGGCAAACCAGACAACCGATATTTCCCTCCGGGTTAAGGTGCTCATGGGCAATCCATTCCCAAGCCACCTTGCCTGATGGTGTTATCTCACGAATAGCATCCCCCCACATGATACCGTCTCTCTCTGTACCTGGGTCGCCGCCGATAACTTTACTTGCTATTTCCTGCGGCACCTCCACCCACCTCGTAACCATGGTGTTCCCGTTTCCCAGTCGGCAGAAGCTGTCATGAAGGTAGGGGTCTTCATATTTCCAGACGATCCTGCCGTCCCAGTCCAGTTCCATCAGGATTCCCCCGGCACCTTCAAGGTCGGAAAGCGGTCCATCAGGGATTTTAGCGGCATAAAGCAGGCTTCCAGTGGGAAGAAGTCTGCCATCGCATCCCGGCGCATAGGGTGTCTGCCAACAGTTTAGCGTTCTACCAAGCATATCAATGAGCCAAGCCCCCCTCCCCTCCACCGGAGTAAACAGGGTAAGCCCGTTATAGGCACGGCGGGAATCGTAATACATAACACCCTTTAGGCTTGTTCTGGCATAACTCATCTAATTTCTCTTCTGTTTAGTGAAAAGTGAATTTATCAAAATAGACAGGGCTTGATATCCGAATTAAAGGCACCGGGTCCCCAGAGCTTATTTTCCCAGAAATACCGCCCCGGACTTAAATCCTTACCCCGAAGCCCGGGGTAGTCCACATCATAGAAATGGGCACGCCAGACCATATTGGTGAAGCGGTGGAACGTATAGCGGTAGAACGGGTTAACATACTCCCAGACGATTTCACCGTTCGGCGTTACCTGAAACATCCGTCCCTTGTCAGTCTCCATTATCAGGGTATTACCGTTGGCAAGACGCTGGTTACCCCCGGAGTGAGCCGTGTAGAAGTCCGAGGGTGGACTCGCCTTGTATTCCCAGACTAGCTTATTCGTTTTGGGGTCAATCTCTATTGAGCGGGAGTAACTCGGCTTATATTCATGGCGGTGTGAGCCATTATCAAAGATGAGGATATTGCCGTTTTCAAGTTCGCGGCAGTCATGCTGATGCGCCAGCCTTCCCTGGCCATAACGCCCGATAACTTTCCCAGTTTTATAATCAATCTTCAACGCTGTGGAGATGTAACGAGCACTTAATAGAATATTGCCGTCCCGCAAGAACCAGACTGAATTTAAATAGGGCCACTGTGAACGGTTCTCATAGGGGCAAATAACATCAATCTCCGGTTCAAGGTGCTTATAGGCACGCCACTCCCAGACACGGTTACCATCACGGTCAATCTCTATCAGGCTATCGCCCCATATCTTACCTCTAAGTTCGCTACCCGGGCGGCCACCCTTAACTTTGGCCGCGATTTCGTCCGGTACGATTCCTGCTGGTTCCCATGAGATATAAAGGATATGTCCGTTTTCCATGGAGAAGAAATCATGGCCCTGATAGGGCACCTCCGCCTTCCAGACCAAAAGGCCATCCCAGTCAAGTTCCAAAAACATTCCGCCCAGTCCGGAAAACTCCTCTGACAGCCCCAGTTCCTCGGCAGACTTAACCTGTCCGGCATAAAGTAGATTGCCATTGGGCAAAAGCACCCCATGAAGCCCGGGGACATAGGGCATCTGCCAGCGGTTTAAAAAATTGCCCTCCATATCAATCAGCCAGACGTCTCTGCCGCCAAGAGGAGCAAAAAGGATATAACCTTGGTGAGCCTTGGCAGGATTATAGAAGGTAACCCCTTTCTTCGCTGTCTTAACAATACTCATCTTTAAGCTCTCTTGACCTTGACCATCTCCGCCAAAATGCTTACCGCAATCTCCTGCGGGGTTTCAGCACCAATTTCAAGACCAATCGGGGCGTGAACCCTGTCCAGCTTTTTTCGGGTTACCCCCTTCTTAAGCAGGTGCTCATAAAGTTCTTTCACCTTCTTTTTACTGCCAATCATCCCGATATACTTAGCTTCAGTGCCAAGAGCAAGATGCAGGCACTGTTCATCAAAACTATGCCCCGGGGTGCAGATTACGATATAACTGTCTTTATCTATATTCAATTTGGAAAAGGCTTGAGCATATTCCTTTACTATCAACAAATCGGCATCAGGGAACCTCTGAGTATTGTTATATTCAGCCCGGGGGTCAATAACTACAAGGCGCAGCCCGAGCATTTTCCCCACCCTAGCTGTGCTCTGTGCAATGTGTCCGGCACCGAAGAGGTAGAGTGTCTGCGCCGGCAAGATTGGCTCAAGGAAGATATCCATCCTCCCCCCACAAATCGCTGCCTCAGGGTTCTCCTCACCAGAGAGGTCAAAGTGTAGTATTTCTGGCTCACCTGAACTTATCACTTGGGCAGCCTTCTTCAGGGTTTGTTTTTCCACAATTCCCCCGCCTACTGTACCAACAAAAGTGCCATCCTTCCTGATGAGCATCTTGGCTCCAGCTTTCCTCGGGGCAGAACCATGACTTGAAGTAACTGTAGCCAGCACCGCCGGTTCCCCTTTTGAAAGTATGTTAACCAACTCCTGATAAATCTCTAACATTTTGGCTCCTAATTCAAATAATTAACCGCATCTAGCTTGTCCAGTTAAACGTAAGAGATACAGTCAACGCAGACCCAGGGGAGTTCTCCTCGGCACACCATTATATGCGGTTCGTTAGGTGGGACGAATACCACCAGCCCTTCTTTTACTTCGAACTCACCCTCTTCGGTGAGAAGTGCTCCTTGTCCGCAGATACTAAAGGTCTGGTGCTCCCAGGGGTGAGTATGCAGGGGTGGGTCAGGTCTATCACCCGGCAGGAGTACATGATAGCGCATGGTAAAGGACGCCCCGTCCTCCTTACTAAAGAACGGGATGAGAATAAAGTGGGGCTTTAGCGGCGACCCACTCGGAGTAGTCCACTGCCGTTTTAACTGGTGATAATCTACTATCTTCATTGTGTCTCCCTTCTGAAATATTTACTTAACTTTGACCAGAATCATAATATCACCTGGCTCGCCATCAGTTAACTGACAGGCATTTTTCAGCCTTAGCCTCCCGCCGTTCTTTATACCGGCGGGGATTTTCACCCTCAACCTCTTGCCTCTTCTCACCAAGTCTTTTTCCAGCCCTTGAACTGCCTGCTCACCAGTAATAATTATCTCATAGCTTATAGACTGACTTTTAGGACGTTTGGGCTGGCCAAATATCTCCTCCAGATTAATGCCCCCTGGGGTCTCAAATCTTACCCCTCCCGGACCACCAAAACCTCGGCTGAATATCTTGAATGAAAAGTGCCTGCCTTTGAGGGCATCACCAAAAATATCATCCAGAAAGTCAAACCTGAGCCCTGAACCACCAAAATCCCTCATCAGGTCCTCAAAGGTAGTCCGGGTAAAAGGACTGCCAAAGATATCTCCAACACCGCCCACGGTACCGAACTGGTCATACTGCCTTCTTTTTCCCGGGTCACCCAAAACGCCGAAGGCCTCGTTAATTTCTTTAAACTTATCGTTTGCCCATTTCTCCCGGCCCGGGTTACGGTCAGGATGATACTCCATCGCCAGGCGGCGATAAGCCTTCTTAATCTCTGCCTCAGAGGCATTTCTCGGCACCCCTAGAATCCGGTAATAGTCCTTAGCCATAAATGCTTACCTAGCCCTTGCCAGTAATAATTATAGCACGCCAGCCACACCCATTTTAAAATACAGAGACTAAACTTGCCCCAAGCAAGCCAAAGAGGGTAAAATTTTAAGGTAAGATGGCAGAAGAACTGGCAAGGATAGCAAAACCCCGAGCAGAGAGGTTCAAGGGTAAGAGAATACTGTATATGGTGCCTCTTTTATTTTCCTCGGAGGACTCCCCCCAGAAATACATGGAAAAGTTTAAACTCTACTGGAAGCAGGTAGAAGAACACGTAACTAATCTGGAGTTGAAAATAGGGGAGGTCAAACGAGTTTATCATGAGTCAATCACCTCAGGCGGTGAAGATGGACTCGAGGTAATGGAAAAACTGAACCCATCTAGTTACCAAATTGTCAAAGGAAAGTGCCAGGCTGGGGCTGAGCTTGAGGCAACTGAGGATAAAGAACTGGCTGATGAGTGCATGGATTGGGAAAGGCACCTACTTATGGGATTCTTCAGCCAGAAGGTTGCCAAAACAGTCGTAGATTCCTACACGCAGGCACTGGGGAAGAGATATGAGCACATTAGCCGACGGATAGATGAGACCCTTAAAGATAACGAGGCGGCGATACTTTTTATCCGTGAAGGACATATGGTGCAGTTTTCTCAGGACATAGAGGTCTTCAGTGTAGCTCCACCGGCACTAGATGAAATTCACCGCTGGCTGCGTGAGCGTCCGCCAAAAGAGAAGAAGAGAAAATAAAGGTTTGGAGGTTAGAGATTTAACAAGAGAGAACAACAGTAAAAACGGAGATAAGTTCATCCTTTTAGCTGTGCTCTCACCGGCTAATCTAAATCTGGCGTTTGCCCCACTTGGTCGCAGTCAGGTTTTCCTCGGAGAGATAGAGCTTGCCCTCTGGAGTCATTTGGACAATATTAGCGTTGATTAGAAGTTGCAAGGCACGGGGTTTGTAGTCGCGCGGCTTCCACATCTTATCCATCAAAGTTTGGAAGGTAAACCCCAACTCTTCCATTGTCCTGGCGTTCCTGGCACCAAGGGCATTGTGTTGCCTAAAAATCTTGATTACGCTGGGGATAGTGCGCCTTACCATAAATTGAGGGAGTACAATTATTCCCGCTAGCAATACAACCGCCACCAAGAATAGTACCAGGACATCATCCATATTACTCCCCCGAAGTAACTCAAATTAGTCATCCAACACCTTCACTATAAGTGGTTCTATAGTCAGTTGTCAACCTCCACAGGCGTGTTGACAATTGCCTAAGTAGTAGCTAAATTAAAGCCTAACTATAACCACAAAAGTAATATATGGCAAAGTGCATGAGCAACGCTGTAAGTAAAAGGGCAACACTGCTTGTGGCTGCGATGGCTTCCTTCCTGGTACCCTTCATGGGGTCCTCGGTCAATATTGCCCTGCCCACAATTGGGAAAGAGTTCACCATGGACGCCGTCTTGCTGGGCTGGGTGGCTACTTCATATCTGCTAGCGGCAGCGGTGTTTCTGGTCCCTTTTGGCAGGCTAGCCGACATCTATGGAAGGAAGAAGATTTTTAGCTACGGCATGCTCATCTTCACTGTTTCATCTCTGCTTTCGGCGGTTTCTCCTTCCGTTATGGCGCTTATCTCTTTCCGGATTCTGCAGGGGATTGGTAGTGCCATGATATTTGGCACCGGAATCGCTATCCTAACCTCGGTATATCCTGCCCAAGAAAGAGGCAAAGCCTTGGGCATAAATGTGGCTGCGGTATATTTAGGACTTTCCCTAGGGCCCTTTTTGGGTGGGTTCCTCACCCAGTACCTGGGTTGGCGGAGCATATTCTTCATAAATGTACCCCTGGGATTAATAGTAATTGCCCTTGTTTTCTGGAAATTAAAAGGGGAGTGGCTTGAAGCCAAGGGAGAGAAGTTTGACCTTATTGGCTCCCTCCTCTACGGCGCCTCACTGGTCGCCATAATGTATGGTTTTTCTTTGCTGCCGGCTATGCTGGGGGCATGGTTAATCCTACTCGGTGCCTTAGGGATTGTGGCTTTTGTCAAGTGGCAAATGAAGATAAAAAGTCCGCTTTTGAACATGCGTCTCTTCAGCAAGAACAAGGTCTTCGCTTTCTCCAACCTAGCGGCACTGGTCAATTACAGTGCCACTTTTGCCGTCGGTTTTCTCCTAAGCCTTCACCTTCAGTACCTAAAAGGATTTCCTCCTCAGACTGCCGGTTTGATTCTGGTCTCCCAACCCACGGTGCAGGCTATTCTTTCACCGTTTGCTGGCAGGCTATCCGATAGGATTGAACCACGAATAGTTGCCTCAATCGGGATGGCACTTACCTGCATCGGACTTACCCTTTTGAGTTTTATAAATGAAAAAACGACTTTACCGTTCATTGTAGGCGGTTTGATTCTCCTTGGTTTTGGCTTTGCCTTTTTCTCATCACCCAATACCAACGCCGTGATGGGTTCTGTGGAAAAGAAGTTTTATGGAGTAGCCTCAGCAACACTGGGAACAATGCGACTGACCGGGCAGATGCTCAGTATGGGTGTGGTGATGTTGATATTTGCCGTCTATATCGGGAGAGTCCAAATTACAGCCGAATACTATCCGCTTTTATTGCAGAGTGAGCAAGTGGCACTGCTCATCTTCGCCATTCTTTGTTTTGGGGGTATATTTGCCTCGCTTGCCAGAGGCAGACTACACTCCAGCAGATAGCACCCAGCGAAAGAACAGATACCTCATGCCATTGCTATATGCTATACTCATTTGGGATTGAAAATAAATAAATAGAGGAAGGCGATAGTGAATACGCGAGAACGTTACGTAGCCATAATGACCTTTCAAGAGACGGAACGAACCCTTATCTGGGAATTTGGTTACTGGGCTCGGACGCTCCGGCGCTGGTATAAGGAGGGGTTACCCCTAATTAAGGGGCTTCCGGAGGAGGTTCAAGGTGGCACCAGCGTTTATGCGGAGTGTGCTGGTGTGCGTATAGGGCAGCACGCCGCTCATGATGCCCATGATTATTTTGGAATGGACCCTGCTCTGGTGAGGGTGCCTTTGAATACTGTGGCCTATCCTCCCTTTGAGCAAAAAACCATTGAGGACCACGGTGATTGGTATATCTGGCAAGACCCGGATGGCTGCTTACGCAAGGACTTAAAAGATAAAAGTACCCTACCGTCTATCGTCGGCACACCAGTAAAGACCAGAGAGGACTGGGAACGCTACAAGGCGGAGAGGCTCAAACCTACTCTAGATGGCAGGTTACCCAGCAATTGGTCTCAACTGGTGGAGGAATACAAGAGGCGAGATTACCCACTGGGGCTTGGTCAAAATCAGGGCTTCTTTGGTACACCCCGCTTTTTACTGGGTGAGGTAGAAGTGCTCACCAAGTATTATGATGACCCTGAAATGATGAAAGATATGAACAATTATCTGGCTGATTTTTGGATCGCCCTTTTTGATGGTGTGCTCAGAGAGGTAGATGTGGATGCCGTTTTTATCTGGGAGGACATGTGTTACAAAGGGGGTCCTTTAATCTCACCCGACACGTTTCGGGAGTTTGTCCTGCCCGGTTACCAGAAGCTGACCAGCTTCTTAAGAGAATGCGGAGTGAAGATTATTAATGTGGACTCTGATGGCAACGTTTGGAAGTTAATCCCCCTCTGGATTGAAGGAGGCATAACAGGACTTTATCCCTTTGAGGTAGCAGCCGGCATGGATATTGTGGAGGTAAGAAAGGCCTTTCCCAAGTTAGGCATTATTGGTGGTATTGATAAGAGGGCAGTTGCCCAGGGCAAGGAAGCCATTGACCAGGAGCTGGAAAGTAAGGTCCCCTCTATGCTAAAGCATGGTGGCTATATACCTACCATTGACCACCATGCATCCCCAGATATAAGTTTTGAGAACTTTAAGTATTACCGACAGAAATTGGAACAGATTGTAAGAAGGTTCAGCCAAGCCTGGGACAGAGATTGAAGAGACTGCTTCAACCACCGGCTCATTACTCAATCAACCTATCGGCTCCTCAGTCGCATATACATCACTGTCACTCCGGCTATAACCGCCAGCACCACCAAAGCACCAACCCATCTCCAGAGCGCCGGCGTTAACACCGTCGCCCTGAGGTCAAAAGTAGCACCGTATCGGCTGCTTATCGCCCCCACGTCAAGTATATAGTCACCGGCGATGGTCTCCTTGGTCGGTATTACTATGATATCCACCTCTTGGGTAGATCCAGGCTCCAAGTTTTCTATCTTATCCGGCTCAAATTTCACCACCCAGTATTCTGGCGCTCCAGCAACAACAGCGATTTTGTCAATTGTGGCGGTACCGGTATTCTTTACCGACGCCGCTATGTGATTTTCCTTACCAGCAGCGATATCGGCATTAAGTCGCCCGGACTCGGTAGAGAAAGCAAAACGGTACAGGTCAGTTACCACTGCCTTGAGCTCAATAGAAGCTTTGACGTTGCCTGAACTCGCTGTCAGAGTAATTAGGTATTCACCGGGCTCCGGAAGTTCCCCTTTGATCGGTTCAAGTATGACCCTGACCGCATACGGTGGTTTCTTCCCCGGTTGCAACCGAATCTGTGTTATGTCTATCCTCTTAATGATAGGCCTAATCGATACCGTCCAGCGAGGGAGTTGTGTTACCGAGAGGTTGAAGGTCTTGGTTTCAGTACCTTCGTATCTCAGCTCAATCTCATATCTGAAACTTTTGCCAGATATATCATTCAGGATGGTATAGGGGGTATAAAACTCAAGTCTCTCTCCAGCCGGAGGTTGCTGTTTCTGAAGCGGCAAT
This sequence comes from Chloroflexota bacterium, assembly GCA_030602375.1. GTDB lineage: Bacteria > Chloroflexota > Dehalococcoidia > Dehalococcoidales > JAUVZV01 > JAUVZV01. The sequence goes on from JAUVZV010000007.1 coordinate 21,120, forward strand.
ACTGCTGACCCGTTATCATCCTCAACCGCCAGCACTACTTCGGCTCCAATCAAGCTACCAAATACAGCACCAAGTAAAGCCAAACAGGTAAAAACACCAACTGCTTTAGACTTAGACATAAGTTATCCTTCCCTTTCGACTCCAAGCAACATTCCCCAGGGTTCCCTTGCTAGCAACTCCTCAAATAAACTAATAACATGGTGGGCGATACTGGATTTGAACCAGTGACCTCTGCGATGTCAACGCAGCGCTCTAACCAACTGAGCTAACCGCCCACTCTACGCACTGATTGTACTAAATACTTCCCCCACAGTCAAGCAAATAAAGACCCAAGCCACCCAAAATAGTCAAACTCATTTCAGTTTATAATTTTAAGGGCTCCTCTTTATTTTCACTTTATTATCAATAAGACTCACCATAAAAAGGAGTAAAACACAAATTAAAAGACCGCCCAAGTCCAGATACTTTATGTCAAATAACTTGCTAACAAGAGCTGCTGAGCCCCCGCCGATAACTGCCACTAGTGCCCCTAGAGGAGTGACCTTCAACCTACTCTTATAAAAGCCAACGATTACCGGTAGGATTAGGCCAGAGGTATAGACTGTATAGGCAAAGAGAAGGGCACTTATTACCCCCTTGAGGGCTAAAGCCAGGACTAAAGAACTTACCCCCAAAACCACTATTACCCAGCGAGAACAAGACAGGATTTTCCTCTGGTCAAGCGAAGGCCTAAACGGCTTAAGTATATCTACCGTTAAAATTGTGCTGGCACTTAATAAACAGGTATCAGCCGAAGACATAACCGCACAGAGCAGGGCAGCCAGAACTACACCACCCAGAAATGGAGGCAAAACCTCCTTGATTACGGTGGGAAAGGCTTGCTCTGGTGCAATCTGAGGGAATAAGGCAGATGCCCCCATGCCGATCAAGGTAATACTAAAGGCAAAAGGAATAACAAGCAGGGCAGTCCAGAATACTGAGGTTTTAGCTACTTTACCATCCCTGGCACAAAACAACCTGGAATACATATCGGGTCCAACTACATAGGTTAAACCGACTAGTAAAAGGAGCACAATTAACTCATACCCCCCAAACTGAGAACTGAGCGGAAAAGCAAACTGCTCTGGCGAAAGACTGCTCTTCAGTCCACTCACACCCCCTAAATGAGAAAGGAGCAGGGCTAACCCACCCAAGGTTCCAGCAAACACAATTATTATCTGTAAGGCATCAGTTCGAATAATGGCATGTTGACCACCCAGTACGGTGTAAACTACAAAGACCACAGTAAAAAGTACCATCCACCAAAGAGGGTTGCCTATTCCCAGAACGCTCATTATCTGCCCGGCAGCTACAATCTGAGCAGCAACAATACCTACCCAGGCAACAACGATAAGTATCGAAGCCGCCAATGCCACTCGACCATCATATTGCTCTTTCACCAGCTCAGGTAAGGTATAAAGGGCAAACTTCCTCACCTTCTTAGCCAAGAAAAGCCCCAAAACCACTAGACCAATACTGCCGACCAGTAACCACCACGCCCCGGTTAAACCCTGAGTAAAGCCTAACCCCGCCATACCCACTGTAGCTGAGCCACCAACGATAGTGGCTAGTAAAGAACCAGTAATGAAGAAAGAGGAACCTCTTCTGCCAGCAACAAAAAATTCATCAGCTCCTCTTGCCCTCCTTCGGCTCACCACCCCGATGGAAATCACGCCCAAAAAATAAACCGCAATAATTAATAACTCAAGCATCTTTACCTCTTCACGCTAAATGAGCCTTCAAGCTGCCCTTGACTTCAGAATTATGAGAGTAGACTCCAGTAAACGGATAAGTAGTAAACGTGACACGACAATCTTTCTATTGTGCTTGATGAAGGGCTTGAGCAACGTATTTGAGGGTTTGTGTAAGTTTGCTATCTGTTCATCTTCTGGTTGCCGACGACAGCAACCTCTATATTTTTGCCACAGTGCGGGCAGGTTATGTTAATGGTGATGGGCTGCTTCATTACTCGTTCCACCAACGCAGTAACTACTGAGTCAATATTGTCCAAACGCTGGTCGAATATATCTATACGTCGTTTAAATTGTTCTGTATCCAGCACTTCCTCAGCGCCTGCCCTAGGTGATTTATCAGTGGTCAAGGTCGCATCTCCCAAACTTTATAATCAGACTTAATTATATGTGCTAGCTGGTATTATGTCAAAACCCAGCTTTAAAACCCTTCTTAAGCTTATCCAAAAGCATATTGATTTACTCAAACTAAATGACATATACTAATCAAAAAAGTAGAGGGGGGTGTTCAAATGCCTGAAGTAGAAATCGGGAGAGTCTCTGACTTTTTTGCTAGGCCTGTAGTCGCCGGTATTGAGCTAACCGCAGCTCTAAAACTGGGTGACAAAATCCATATCAAGGGTCACACCACCGACCTTGAGCTTACTGTTGACTCAATGCAGATTAACAATGTTGATGTCGAGGAGGCCAAGGCAGGAGACTCGGTTGGGGTTAAAATCAACGAGCGGGTAAGAAGAGGAGATAACGTTTATAAGGTTGTAGACTGAGACCCAAACCTCTTTTACCCTGAATCTGTAAACTTAAAGCAGTAGAAAACAGCTTGAGCAACGTGTGAACTATTTCCCAGCACCTAATAACTAACCTATGCTTTTTACTAGGTTAGCCATTTCAATGGCGCTTACTGCCGCATCAAAGCCTTTGTTACCCTCTTTAGTTCCAGCCCGCTCAACAGCCTGCTCCAAAGTATCGGTGCTAATTACCCCGTAAGTAATCGGCACTCCTATCTCCAAGCTCACACTAGCGATGCCTTTAGTTACCTCGGCGATAATATATTCAAAATGAGGCGTTCCGCCCTTTATCACTGCGCCGAGACAGATAATAGCATCATACTTTTTGCTCTGGGCCAATTTCTTGGCGATGAGGGGGATTTCAAAGGCACCGGGTACCCAAGCAACTTCTATATCTACCCCCGAAGTGCCGTGGCGAAGTAAAGCATCTTGTGCCCCCTCAAGCAGTCTCCTGGTAATAAACTCGTTAAACCGAGAGACCACCACCCCAAACTTAAGCCCTTTGCCTAATAGCATGCCTTCAAAAGATTTACTCATCGTCTTCTCCTTATAGTTAGCTTAATTATCGGTAATATTCGGTATTTCCAAGAGGTGACCTAGTTTTTCCTTTTTTGTCTTCAGGTAACGCAGATTATATGGATTGGGAGGGGTTAAAATAGGTATCGTTTCCACCACCTTAAGCCCATAACCCTCAAGACCAATCACCTTCTTCGGATTATTGGTGAGCAGTCTAATCTCATGCAAACCCAAGTCAACCAGAATCTGGGCACCAATGCCATAGTCCCGCAGGTCAGGGACAAATCCTAGGGCTACATTAGCCTCCACCGTGTCATGTCCTTTATCCTGGAGGGCATAGGCACGAATCTTGTTGTGAAAGCCAATACCCCGTCCCTCCTGTCTCATATAAAGCAGAACGCCTCGCTTCTCTTTGGCGATACTCTGCATCGCCAGATCAAGCTGCCCTCCACAGTCGCAACGCAGACTACTAAACACATCGCCAGTAACACACTCACTGTGAACCCGGACCAACACCGGCTCATCAGTTACTATATCTCCCATTACCAAGACCAATTGTTGGTCAGGGTCAACATCACTCTTGTAGGCAATTGCGATAAACTCGCCATACTTAGTCGGCAGCTTAGCCTCAGCAAAGCGATGTACCAGTTTTTCATGACGACGACGGTAAGCAATAAGGTCAGCTATGGTCGCAATCCTGATGCCAAACTCCTCTGACATTAACTCAAGCTGAGGCAGTCTTGCCATAGAGCCGTCCTCACCCATAATCTCACAGATAACCCCGGCGGGATAAAGTCCAGCCAGCCTAGCAAAATCAACTATCGCCTCGGTATGACCAGCTCTCACCAGGACGCCACCTTCCCTAGCCCGCAAAGGGAATACATGGCCCGGCTGAACCAAGTCTTCTGGTTTGCTTTTAAGGTTAACCACCATTTTTATGGTTCTGGCCCTGTCAGCGGCTGAGATACCGGTGGTTACCCCCTCTTTAGCCTCAATAGAAACGGTGAAGGCGGTAGAGTATTTTGATGTATTCTCACTCACCATTAACGGAATCCTGAGCTCGTCCAGTCGCTTGCCTAAAATGGGCAAACAGATTAAGCCTCGAGCATGGCGTGCCATAAAGTTAATTGCCCCAGGGGTAACCTTCTCAGCAGCCATCACCAGGTCACCCTCATTTTCTCTACCATCATCATCAACCAGGATAATGAATTTGCCTTGCTTTATCTCTTCAATCGTCTCGGGAATGCTTGCTATCCGCATACTTATTCCTCCTCACCTAAAAAGCCGTGTTCCTTCAGGAAATCAACGCTTATACCCTCGCTCCGAGCTTGGGTAAGCCCTTCTACATACTTGGCAATAATATCTACTTCTAGATTAACCAGGTCACCTGCCTTCCTTTTACCTAGAATAGTGTGCTTTTGGGTATACTCGACAAGGGAAACCTGAAAGGAACTCCTATCACAATCAATAACGGTCAGGCTAACCCCGTCAACAGCCACAAAGCCTCTTTTGGCAATATAGCGCATTAGCTCACTAGGGGCTTCAAGTCTGATTATTACCGCCTCCCCCTCTTGCCTAACTTGAGTTACCTTCCCGGTTTGATCAACATGTCCCTGCACCAGATGCCCACCTAACCTTCCGCCCAAAGCAAGCGGGTGCTCCAGATTAACCTCATCCCCACTTAAAAGTAAGCCTAGGTTGCTTTGCCGTAACGTTTCCGGCATTAGGTCAACAGAAAATGTTTCAGCGTCAAGGCTGGTTATTGTTAGACAAGCTCCATTTAAAGCAATGCTATCACCTAACTGCATCCCCTTAAGCACCTCACCTGAGGCAATAACAAGCTTCCCTGCTTGCGCTGAGGTAACCTTACCTATTTCTTCTATAATTCCGGTAAACACCTTTACTCCTTAACATAGCCACTAATCACAAAATCCCCACCGAACTCTTCCAGGCTAACATCTTTAAGTCTAAGTGAGTCTACTACCCTATCCACCCCCTGACCGCCAACAGCAGGTTTTGCTTTCTCACCACCGATAATAATGGGGGCAATAAAAGCAATAACCCTGTCTATCAAGTTAGCATCAAAGAGAGAGCCAAGAAGGGTCCCGCCGCCCTCGACTAAAACACTAGTAATCCCCCGCTCACCCAGTTTTTCCAGTAAACTTCTCAAATCGATTCGCCCTTCACTTAGGGGTAGTTCCAACAGTTCGGCACCTACTTCAGTAAAAGCCTTCTCTTCCTCGGGTGTAGCCGACCTGCCCAATGTCACCAGCGTCTTACCTGGCTCATGAAATATCTGGGCAGTAATGGGGGTACGTCCCTTGCCATCCACGATAACCCGCAGCGGCTGTTTTTTAGCGGTGCCCCCCTTGCCACCACAGCGACAGGTAAGGTGAGGGTCATCGACAAGAACAGTATTTACCCCAGCCATAATAGCATCAGCGGTATAACGCAAACCGTGGACATATTTTCTTGCCTCACTCCCAGTAATCCATTGGGAATCACCAGTCTTGGTGGCAATCTTACCATCCAGGCTCATGGCAAATTTGGCGGTAACAAAAGGCATACCCGTGGTAACGAATTTAGTATAGGCTTCATTTAATCGCTGAGCCTCTTCTTCATGCTCACCCAAATATACTTTAATGCCTTCCTTCTCCAGCTCATCTTTTCCCCGGCCTGAAACCAAAGGATTTGGGTCAAGCATCGCCAGATGAAGCTCAACAATGCCGGCTGCTTTAACTAGCTCGGTACAGGGTGGGGTCCGACCATAATGGGAACATGGTTCCAAGCTAACATAAAGCGTACCCTGCCGCGCTGCCTCACCCGCCTGCTTTAATGCTATCACCTCGGCATGCCAGGAACCCGGTGGCTGGGTATACCCCTGGCCAACAACCACACCCTCCTTGACCACTACTGCCCCCACCGCCGGGTTAGGGCTAACCTCACCCAAGGCTAATTTAGCCAGAGAAAGCGCCTGCTCCATATAATCCATAGGCACCTCTTTTATAAAACACCCCTCATTGCCATTCTAGCACCTAGCCTAAAAAAAGTGCAAATAGACTAGTCAATCTCATAAACTACCTGGACCGTTAAGCGGACTTCCATCTCACCCGGGCTTATTGGGGTAGTGGCTGGAACGGGTACTGCTGCCTCAACCCTTACCTCATAAGCACGGGGAACATAGCCGATACCCTCGCTAATATAAGTAGGGTCGCCCAGTATTATGTCAGCCAAGTCAGCTAACTGTTCTGCCTTCGCTTGAGCATCAGCCATTGCCTTTTCTCTGGCTTCAGCATAATAAGCGGTAGGCTCATCAATAGTGAAACTGATGCTATTTATTCTTACACTGTCGCCACCGGCTATAGCCACGGCATCAACGATATCCCCGGCAGCACCAATCACCCTAATCTTAGCCGTTACGATGTTTGTCACCCGGTAACCCAAAAGTATTTCCTTATCCTCGTGCCACTTCCTGACCGGGGTGATAGTATACTGCTGGGTTTTAATATCCTTCTCGGCAACATCACCAGCCTTAAGCTCAGCCAACACTGCCTCCATCGCCTTAGCCGCTTCACCCTGGGCTTCAGCCACGGTAGCTTTTTGAACCTCAACCCCAAGGCTCAAGATAGCCACATCAGGCACGACGCTGACCCTTCCCTCCCCGGTTACCCAGACCCCGGTTGCCTGCTGGCTGGTAATTATACCCTGACTTTTGGCTCCAGTTTCAGGAGCAGCGGGGTAGAAATCCGGGCTACACCCGATTACCCCTAAGGCACTAATTATTAGCACCAAGCAAATAACTACTAATAAACCCCTCCTCATATAAACCTCCTCTAATACAAAATTACACCTACAGTCTATTAAACCTAGCCAATCTTTTCAACCAAAACCCCATACCATCATACCAGCTAGCAAGACGAAGCGAGATAGGGTATAATTTAAACTAAAACTAGAAGGAAGTAGCTACTAATTGAAGACACTGCTGCGTGAGATTCTGATAACACTACTACTGGCTATAGTCGCCTTTTTTGTATTACAAACTACAGTTCAGACTTTTATCGTTAACGGTCCCAGTATGGAACCTGCCCTTGAGGATGGACAACGTCTATTAGTTAATCGAATTGTCTATAACTTCCACGAACCGCAAAGGGGTGATGTGATTATATTTCACGCACCCGAAAGTGGGCAAGACGACTTTGTTAAACGCATCATCGCTATACCTGGCGACAGCATAAAGATAAACGAGGGGGCGGTATATCTTAATCGGGTCAAGCTTAATGAAAGCTATGTTAAAGAGGCTCCCGACTATACCATACCACTAACAGTGCTTGCCGGGGGTGAATACTTTGTCCTGGGTGATAACCGCAATCGCAGCAACGACTCTCACAATGGCTGGACGGTGCCACGACAAAACATAATCGGTAAAGCCTGGTTATCAATCTGGCCGCAAAATAAATGGGGAATTATTAGTCCTCACCCCTTAAGTGAACAACTAACTCCCACCGAGGCAAGCTACCCCAAGTAAGTGAGCTAATATGGCAACAGAAGCCGAGAAAATCTTTGAAAAATGCGGCGCCATACTTAAAGGGCATTTCCTGCTTACCTCAGGGCTTCATTCCCCAATCTACTGGGAAAAGTTCCAGGTTCTACAGTTTCCTCATTATACTCAAAAGCTATGCCAGATGATTTCAAACCACTTTAAGAACCAGGGGGTTGAGGTAGTTGCCGGACCTACCACCGGGGGCATTATCCTGGCTTTTGAAGTCGCCAGAGAGTTAGGGGTACGCAGCATCTTTGCCGAAAGGACAAGCGAAAAAGAGAGGGATTTTACGCGAAGCTTCACTCTTAAGCCAGGGGAACGGGTACTCGTTGTCGATGACGTCCTGACGACAGGCAAATCTATAAATGAGGTCATGGCAGCGCTAAAGAAGAAGGGCGCTACTATAATAGGTATCGGGGTGCTGGTTGACCGTTCTGAAGAGGAGATGGGGTTTGGCGTACCACTTTTTAGCTGCCATCGTTCGGTAACTAAGACCTACTCATCTTCGGACTGCCCTTTATGCGCTGAGAAAATGCCGCTGGTTAAACCAGGCTCAAGCCCCCAGAGTGAGGTTTAATAAAATAACGTGAGTATACCATAGACGCAAGTAGCAATACTATATGGTGCAACAGCAAATAGGTAGTGTCAGAGCACGGTTACATAGGAGGATAACGCCTTGGTTCATTTATGCTATATAATATAAACTGTGGATTGGCGAGTCGTTTTTTATATCGATAAAGAAGGCAATGAACCTGTAAAAGATTTCATCTTGGGGCAACCCAACGGAGCAATAGCAGAAATTTTGCACGTATTCAAGTTATTAAGGCGTTTTAATATTACACTAGGTATGCCTTACGTTAGAAAAATAGACAAATCTGGTCTTAGGGAACTAAGAATCAGGCATGGTTCAGACTTATACCGCATTTTTTACTTTGCTTATACGGGGCGCAAGTTTATATTGTTGCATGCTATTTTGAAAAAGGAAGATAAAATACCAGAAAGCGATAAAAAAATAGCTATTCAAAGAATGAATGATTATAAATCAGAATGAATGATTATAAATCAGTATATATTTCCGAGAATAGTGCTTAACCCACTTGCTAATATAACATATATGTTATATTCTGTTTATGTAGATTAAATAAGGCGGTAATAAAATGACTAATAAAAGGGGTACGAAATACGAGGATTTTAAGGCAGAGTTACTTAGAAAACCAGAAATTCGCATGGAATACGAAGCCTTAAAGCCGAAATATAAGATGATAAAAACTCTGATAGAACGCAGAAATCACTTGCGTATGAGTCAGACGCAACTTGCTAAAACTATTGGCACACAGCAGCCTGCCATATCAAGGTTGGAGAATGGTGGAAATAATACCACCATTCGCACAC
>JAUVZV010000044.1 GCA_030602375.1 Chloroflexota bacterium
ACGCAAGAAGTAACCCGAAGAACTCCAAGAATTGTAAGAAAAATACCATTCCTTCCAAAGTTAATACTAGAGAATTGGTTGCTTTACAGGGAACTTCAACGAATTAAGCGTAGATTATCTGAGCTTGAAAATAGAATCCCTGAGGAGAAAATAATTATGCTAAGGGACATAACAAAGGAAGAATTGAAGCATGAAATAAGAAGCCTCTTTTCAAATGGACAAACACTTTATTATTCTGATATTGCCGAGCAATTGGGAGTAGCTCTTAAATCAGTTGTTGATGTTTGTCGAGAACTGCAGGAGAATGAGGAAATAGGAGTGGATAATAGTGTCCCCGAAAGAGCACTATAAGGTTGGAGATGCTCTGCGAGCGAATAGAATCGCTGTTGAGGCACGTGATATTGACCGCCCCCGTTACGGTGAAGGCTCTGGCCGACATAGAATTCAGTTCACGAAGTTAAGAAATTCAGCTTATTGTGTAATTGAAATGCCATTAAAATTGACTTCAATGAAAAAGACATGAAAATAAAGACTGAAAAGCCACGAAGCAACTATACAAAGCGTAATTTTATATCCGACTTAAAGAAAGTCAGCCAACGCATTGAAAAGCCTAAATCTTCTCCAAAACCGTCTGAATATAGGTTTTTAAATATTAAAAACTATTAATAGTAACCGGTTCGCCTGCCCACCCAGAAGCCAATAAAGAAAAGGAGTAAACCACCGATACCTATTGCCGTCCACATCACCCAGCCGGTAAACTCAAAGGCAAAGCCAACATAAAATGACCCCAGGGTTGTCCACCCGCTCTCATTGAAAGCGCCATCTACCGCTTGAACTCTCCAGTAGTAGGGGGCTTCTTTTTTGGTTGACTCTAGCTTTTCTGGCTCGGTCAGGGTGTAGCCTGAGCTCTCCAGTCCACTCTTCTCCAGCACCAGATAATTGAAATCCCTATCAGAAGAAATCTGAAGGCTATAGGTTACACCGCTGGGGTCAGTAACATCCTCCCAGTCAAAGGATGTCAGTGCTTCTGCCTTGGCGCCCATGTAAGGCGCTAGTGGCGTGGGGTATGGCGGTGCTTGTGATTCCATGGTGAAGTTAGCGGTCAAGGTGTTGATACCATCGGTGACTTTTATTATATGGTTGCCACCTATGCTAGCTGGGGCCTTAAAGGTGACCGAAAAGCTACCCTGGGTATCAGAAGCAGCCGTAGCCACCACATCATCACCATAGGTTATGGTAACTGTTCCTCCAGTTATGAAACTGACACCACTAGCTGTTATTTCGCTACCGACATTGCCCGCAGTCGGGTTTATGCTAAATCCAGCAGCCAGAGTAAAGTCTGCCTCATCACTACTAGTACCGTCGCTGACTTTCACCTTGTAAATCCCGCTGGCAACGACTGGCACCGAGAAACTGCCACTGAAACTGCCCTTTTCATCAGTAGTGAAGGTTGTAACTTCGGCTTCAGCGAAATAGATGGTTACACTCTGATTGGCTTTAAAACCATCACCACTAACTGTCACCTTATCACCAACCGCCCCCGAGGTTGGACTGATGGTGGTTAATTTGGCTTTGGTGGTAAAGGTGGCAGTGGCATAATTGGTAGCGCTAGCCTGGACTTTTACGGTGTGGGCTCCATAAGCACTAGTTGGTACCGTAAATGGAGCATTATCAAGGACACCATTGGCATCACTGGCGGCACTTCCGATCTCTACGTCATCAAAATATATGGTTACTGTTGCACTAACAGCAAAACCATTACCATCAAAGGTAATCTCGTCGCCGACCTGTCCAGAGGTGCTGTTAAGGGTGATCTTAGCATCTACAGTGAATGAACAACTAGAAAATGTATTAGCAGTTACATCCTTAACCCATAGGGTTCTGCTTCCGCCAGGCCCGGTAAGGGGAATAGTCCAAGAGCGATAAAAATCACCGGCGGTATTGGCAACAAAAACACCTCCTGAGGGGGTATTCTGGTCGGGATAATAAAGCTGGATAGTACCTGCCGATGAGAAGCCCCATCCAGAAACGGTTAAGATGGCGCCTGGTAGCCCGTGATTGGGGCTAACCGAGCAAGACTGAGCTTGGGCTGGCTTAGCCAATATCGGCACTGCCAGCAATGACAGGATAAGAGCTACTACCAGAATTGCAGAGACTTTATTATACTTCATTAATCATACCTCCTTATCTATAGCTAAAAAGTATCTTCGTAGTAGGCAGTCCTCCTGCCCAATCTGAAAGCGACAAAACCGATTAGCAGCGCACCAAGCACAATTAAGCTAACTGTTGCCCAAGTAGGCATCTCAAAAGAAAAACCAACGTAGAATGACCCGGGGGTTGACCAGTCACTTTCATTGGTGGCACCGTCAACGGCTTTTACCCTCCAGTAGTAGGGAGCCTCCTTTTTGGTTGACCGAAGCCTCTCTTCTTTAGTTATTACATACTCGGAGAAGGTAAGTCCAGTCTTCTCCAGTATTATGGAAGAAAAATCAACATTGGCGGTAACCTGAAGGGTGTAGGTTACACCACTGGGGTCAGTAACATCCTCCCAGTCAAAGGATGCCAGTGCCTCTACTTTAGTTTCATCCGCTGGTAATATTAACTCCGGCACCGGCGGGGCTACAGACTCAACATTTAAAAGTGAGGTCACAATGTTAGTCCCATCACTGGCGACTACCTCGTGGTTTCCATATCCACTAGCCGGGACATCAAAGGTAACTGAGAACCTGCCCCACGCATTGACTACACCTTCTGCTACTGGCACAGAATCATAGCTGATAGCAACCGGTTTCCCAGCTACAAACCCAGCGCCATTAACGGTGACTACCTCACCAATATGGCCAGTAACCTTACTTAAGTTGATACCAGAAATGACACTGAACTGCACTCTAGCCGTATTACCGGCCATATCTTCCACCTCTATATCATAAGTGCCTGACTTTAGCTGTGGTACATTAAAGACTATCCCCAAACTACCATACTCATCGGTTTGTGTTGTTGCCACTGCGCCACCACCAAGATAGACACTAACATCATTCTTAAAGCCAAAGCCGGTACCATTCACTGCCAAATTAGCACCAATAGACGCTACCATTGGGACTAAGTTAATAGAGGGAAGGACCTCAAAATAGGTTTCAGCTTGGTTGCCACCTGCATCTCGAGCTATAACCTGGTGACTTCCGCTGATACTGTCTGGAACAGTAAAGCTACAGGTGCACTCACCTATAGGGGAAGCAACCTCAACACCCAGTTTTAGCCTGGCATCATTACTCAGGTAATAGAAGGTTACCTTTCTATCGGCATAAAGACCCTTCCCGTAAATCGTTACATTAGTGCCAACAATGCCATCCTCAGGTTCTATCCTGATTCCAAGATCAATAATGGTAAACGGATTACTTTTCCCCAATTGAATACCATTTTGGTCGGTAAAAGTAATATAGGCTATTCCAGGCGTAGCCTCACCCGGAACATCAAAAGTTATCACCAAAGCTCCAGTGTCAGGAACACTTATTGGGCTATCAGCAATCTCAACCCCACCAAAGAAGATATGTATTATATCACCTATATAGGAAGCAAAGTTGGTTCCGGTTACGCTAACTTCGGTGCCTCTAGCACCTGAGGTAGGACTTAAACTCACTCGGGGCGCCGCTAGGGCTGGCGAGGCAGGCATAAACACCACCAGTAGAGGCAGAACAATACCCAGAGTCAATATGCAGGGGATTATTCTATGTTTCATTCTGCCATTCCTGCTAATTCCCTGCCTTTTTATAACATAGCTTGAAGCTCCAAGTCAACCAGCTAAAGTTAAGCCAGTATAATTTTAGCTGCTTGGTTGTGTGGCAGAAGGTGACAAAATGCAGTTGACGATATTAGAACATATGTGCTACTCTAACATCAGACCGCTCTTTTAAGAGGTAAGTTATGGCGTTAGAAGTAGAGGGAGCTGAGCTTGATTTGCCACCGGAGTATTGCCGTTTCAAAGATGATGGTTGTGAGTTTTCAAGTTCCTGTCTTAATTGTCCCCTTTCCAAGTGCATTTATGATGAACCAAGAGGCAGACAGCGTCAGATGAAGAGGCTGCGGGATAAAGAGATAGTAAGACTCTGCAGCACCGAGGGCAAGGGAGTCAAAGAATTGGCACTTTGCTTCGGTGTTAGCCAGCGTACGGTACAAAGAGCATTAAAGAGGGTTAAGTAATGAATGAAACACCCCTACCAAAGCAATTAGTCCATCGTGACCTAGATAGAATCAAGGGTTATAAAGAACTGCTTGACTTTTACCACGGCTATCACTGGGAAGGCAGAGAAAGACGCCGAGATAAACAACTGACCTTTAATTATGCCAAGGTCTTTATCGATAAGGTTACCTCATACTTAATGTCCGGGACTAACTTTGCTATTAACCCTCTAGAAGACTCCGAAGAGAAAAGAGAGGGAGCCAAAAGAGCCGAGCAGGCTCTATACGAGGTGTATGAGGCTAATCACTTGGAGCAGCTTGACCTTGAAACTGAAATTGATTGCGCCATTCTGGGTGATGCCTGCTTTAAGATTATCTGGGATGCTGAAACAAAAAAGGTCAGGGTTACGGCACCTGATATTCAAGGCATCTATGTCTGGTGGTTTGGCGCTGATATCTCCAAAGTCTGGAGAATAGCTTCTAAATACAGCGTGAGCGCTGATGAGGCAGAAATCCTCTTCAATGTTAAACCGAAAGGTAAACAAGCCAGCATCATTGAAGTATGGACGGAGAGGGAATTTGAGCTTTATCTAGATGACAGCCTGCTCGAGAAAAAACCCAACCCCTACGGATTTATACCCTTTGTTATCTACCCCAACTTGAGAGAGCCGAAGAAGTTCTGGGGTATATCAGATTTAACCCAGATTATGGAGGCACAGCGAGAGCTTAACCGGGCGATGTCTCAGCTATCACGGATACTTGAACTATCGGGTAACCCCATCGCGGTACTGGAGAATGTAGAGGAATCGGAGGACATAGCCGTCAGACCTGGGGCGGTGTGGAACATACCCGAAGATGCCAAAGCTTACCTGCTTGACCTGCTTCAGGGTGGCGGGGTCGGACTTCACATAGACTACATTAACCTGCTTTATAGAATCCTGCACGATATCTCAGAATCACCCCGGGCTGCCTTTGGTGGCACGGAGAGGAGCATGTCCGGCGTCGCTCTTGAGCTCGAATTGCACCCCTTAATGCAGAAGATTCATCGCAAGAGGATTATCAGAAGTGCTGCCTATAAAAGACGAAACCAGCTTATCCTTAAGCTCCTTGAGAAATACCAGAACCAGAACTTTGGTCAAAACCACCTGCAGATAATATGGGGTCCAGTACTACCCCGAGACCTAACCAGGCTGGTCCAAAATGAGCAGACCTTGGTCCAGACCGGCATTCACTCCAGACGCCAGGCTATGGATGAGCTTGGCATTAAAGACCCAGAGAGCGAGTTTAGAAAGTGGCTTGAGGAAAGAGAAATAATCCTCAGGATGAATAAAGAGCTTAATGCCAAAGCCGCCAGGGCTAAGGTGAGAGAGAGAGCTGTTGAGTCCCCGGAGGAAGGCATTGAGTAAAAAAGGAGGATAGAAATTGCCAGATGATAACAAACTAGAGCAGGCTGAAATTCCCTTGGAAGAAGAGCTAGGTCAACTCAGGATGAAAGTTACCAAGTTTGAAGGCCTCCTAGACCAGAAAGGGCAGGAGCTTAAACTCAAGGAGGGCCGCATCTCGGAGCTTGAGCAAGCTGTAACTTTAAAGGACGGTGAAATTGCTTCCTTGGAGCAGTCTGTACTTGAGTCCACAGGCACCATTAACCAGCTCAACGAGAACCTAAAGCAAGCGGTAACAAGCTATAAGGCTCAAGTGGTTAAGGCAAATCCTGATATCCCTGAAGAGCTGATTTCAGGCGACAGCATAGAGGAAATAACCACCTCATTTACCTCAGCCAAAGAGCTGGTTTCAAAGGTAAGGAAAGGCATTGAGGCTGAAATTTCATCGGTCAAATTTCCG
>JAUVZV010000008.1 GCA_030602375.1 Chloroflexota bacterium
TGAAGGGGCGAAGCCCCTTTTAAACCCATCTCCCCCTCTCCTTTGAAGGAGAGGGGGATTATAGGGGGTGAGGTCGATAAATCTTAAATAAATGCACTCGGGGAGGTGACCAATGCCTGGGTCAATTTGGGTGACAAACAAGATTCACAGAAAGGTAACAGAGAAAGCAGAACAGTTTGACGTAACACAAGAAGGATTAGCAGGTGTATTATTACTCTTAAGTGTAACGAATGAAACCATATTAAAGCAAGCTCTAGATTTGATGAAGATGTATGACTTGGGTGGATCTACAGATATGGAAAGTAAGGGTTGGTGAGGTTGATAAAATTAATAATACTAAAGGATAAACCTTGAAGATATTAGTTATCGGCGGTGGGGCTAGGGAGCACACCCTGGTCTGGAAACTTTTACAGAGCCCCAAGATTAAAGAGGTCTATGCTGCCCCGGGCAATGCCGGCACTGCTAAAGTCGCCCATAACCTTGAGATTAACCCTTCTGATATTGAGGGGCTGGCTGAAGTAGCCCAAAAAGAGAAGATTGACCTGGCTTTAGTCGGGCCGGAGACACCGCTGGCGGAGGGTATCGTTGACCATTTTGAAAGTAAAGGCATCCCTATCTTTGGTCCCAGCAAAGCCGCCGCCCAGATAGAGGCAAGCAAGGTATTCTCAAAAGAACTGGTGAAGAAATACAATATACCCTGCGCCCAAAGTACGAGCTTCTCGGATTATGATGAGGCAAAAGAGTATATAAAAAGGCAAAAACCACCGCTGGTGGTTAAAGCCGACGGACTAGCCGCCGGCAAAGGGGTAACGGTAGCCAGCTCCATCGCCGAGGCTTTAACTGCCCTTTCGAATATTATGCAAGATAGGGCTTTTGGTGCCGCCGGAGACAAGGTAGTTATTGAGGAGTGCTTAAAAGGAGAGGAAATGAGCTCCTTTGCCTTCACTGATGGTGAGACCGTCATCCCGATGGTGGCTGCCTGCGATTATAAACCCGTATATGATGGTGATAAGGGACCCAATACCGGGGGGATGGGTAGCTATAGCCCCCCGCATTTTTATAGCCCCGAACTTGAGAGCACGGTAACCGAGTCCATCCTCAAGCCAACAGTAGCGGCGATGCGTTCGGAAGGTAAGCCCTATAAGGGTGTTCTTTATGGCGGACTGATGATTACTACCCAGGGGCCAAAAGTGCTAGAATTCAACGCCAGGTTCGGTGACCCTGAGACCCAGGTGGTACTGCCCAGGCTCAAAACAGACCTGGTGGATATTCTGCTGGCAGTGGTTAATGGCAACCTTGACCAAATAGAGGTAAAATGGAGTGATGATGCCTGTGTGGGGGTAGTCATGGCATCGGGTGGTTACCCCGGTAGCTATAAGACTGGTTTCCCTATCCAGGGGCTTAACGACCTTGATAAAGACATCCTAGTATTTCACGCCGGGACCAAAATCGGTTCAGCAGGAGAGCTATTAACCAGTGGAGGCCGGGTGCTAACAGTGGTGGCTACAGGTAAGACCCTAGCCGAGGCAAGGGAAGAAGTTTACCAGAATCTACCACGAATTTGGTTTGAGAACTGCCATTATCGTAAGGATATCGCTGAGATAGATAGAGGTCGGTAAAGGGATATTTAAAGGGGTGAAACCCTTTCAGAAACTTCCTTCCCCCTCTCCTTTGAAGGAGAGGGGGACTTGAGGGGGTGAGGTTAATAAAATATGGCTAAAGTAGCAGTTTTAATGGGCTCCAAATCAGATACTGAGGCGCTTAAGCCAACGCTGGAGGCACTGGAAAGCCTTGGTATTGATTACGAAGTTAGTATATTATCGGCTCACCGCACCCCGGAGAAGGTGAGGCAGTTTGGGCTTACTGCCCGAGACCGGGGGATTGAGGTTATAATTGCCGCCGCTGGGGGAGCAGCGCATCTAGCTGGTGCTCTAGCAAGCTGGACTACCCTGCCGGTTATTGGCATACCGCTTTCAACAAGTGAGCTCAAGGGTATTGATGCCCTTTGCTCCACCGTCCAGATGCCGGCTGGGGTACCCGTTGCCACTGTCGCCATCGGCAGTGCCGGGGCTAAAAACGCCGCCTATCTGGCTGCCGAAATCCTGGGACTGAAGTATGACGGGATACGAAAAGCCTATGAAGATTATAGAAGCAAGCTGCAAGGAGAGAGTAAATGATTGAGCGTTACTCAAGACCACAAATGAAGTGGGTCTGGTCAGACGAAAATAAATTTTCCAAGTGGCTTGAGGTAGAGATTGCCGTCTGTGAGGCCTGGTCTGAACTGGGCGTTATTCCCAGAGAAGCCATACCCAAGATAAAGCTGGCCCGCCTTAACTTCAAACGTACGGAGGAGATTTTACAAGAGACCCACCACGATATGACCGCTTTCCTCGGCTCAATCTCCGAGAGCCTGGGTAAAGAATCACGTTTTATCCACCTCGGTCTTACCTCTTCTGATGTGATGGATACCTCCCTCAGCCTGCAGCTGATTGAGGCAGCTGAGATTCTGGGTCAGGATATAAGAGAACTCATCCGGGTCCTGGCACAGAAGGCGATTAAATATAAATATACCCCGATGATTGGTCGCACCCATGGCATTCACGCCGAACCAATCTCCTTTGGCTTAAAACTGGCACTGTGGATTGAGGAGATGAGAAGACAGGAAAGAAGGCTTGCCGAAGCCCAGAAAGTCATCGCCGTGGGTAAGATTTCGGGAGCCGTAGGTACCTATGCCACCCTGTCCCCAGAACTTGAGGAAAAAGCCTGCGCTAAGTTAAAACTTACCCCGGCCCCCATATCAAGTCAGATTCTGCAGCGCGACCGTCACGCCCAATTTGTTACCACCCTGGCTTTAATCTTTAGTTCTCTGGAGAAGTTTGCTACCGAGATTAGGCAGCTGCAGAAAACTGAGACCCAAGAAGTCGAAGAACCCTTCACCTCTGGTCAGACCGGCTCCTCGGCCATGCCACACAAGCGCAATCCGGAGCTTTGTGAGCGAATCTGCGGCTTGGCCCGACTGGTAAGAGGCTTTGCCCTGACTTCAATGGAGAATATCGCCCTCTGGCATGAGCGCGATATCAGCCACTCCTCAAATGAGCGCATTATCCTGCCGGATGCCTGCCTTGCTCTCGATTATGCCCTTGACCTTTTCACCTCAATAATAAAGGGGCTGGAGGTCTACCCACAGAAGATGAAACGAAACCTTGAACTTACTAAGGGCTTAATCTTCTCCCAGCGAGTAATGCTGGCTTTAATCGATAAGGGATTGAGCCGGCAAAAGGCATATGAAATCGTGCAGAAAAATGCCCTGAAGGCCTTCAAGAGAAATAGAAACTTCTTAAGCCTCCTAAGGGAAGACGGCGAGGTTACCGCTACCATATCCAAGCCAGAGCTTGAGTCCCTTTTTGATTATAAGTATTACCTTCGCTATGTGGACGAGGTTTTTCGACGGTTGGGGCTTACCGAAGCCCAATGGGGAGAAAAACCGGATAGGGCCGGGCCTAGCCAACTAGCCCCCAGAACCATATAAAAGGAGAAGGGATGAAGACAGCCAAAGAGTATCTTGACAGCATAAAAGAAATGAATTTTGAGATTTACCTCTTTGGGGAGCGGATTCGAGAGCATTGGGAAAACCCCATCATTAAACCGACCAGGAATTGTGTTGCCTCAACATACGAACTTGCCGAAAAACCAGAATATGAAGCACTGCTCACCGCTACCTCACACCTCTCAGGAAAGAAAATCAATCGTTTCTGTCACATTCACCAGAGCATTGATGACCTGGTCAAAAAATCGAAGATGGAAAGAGTGCTTGGTGCCTATACTGGCTCCTGCTTCCAGCGCTGCGTTGGCATGGATAGCTTAAATGCCCTGTCAATGGTAACCTATGATATCGACCAGAAATACGGAACCGAATACAACAAGCGGTTCTTAAAGTTCCTTAGGTATGTACAGGATGAAGACCTCGTCTGTGATGGTGCCATGACCGACGCCAAGGCTGATAGAAGTCTTCGCCCCTCCGAGCAGGCTGACCCAGACCAGTACCTGCATGTAGTGGAGGAAAAACCGGATGGCATTATAGCTAGAGGCGCCAAGCTTCACCAGACCGGGGCGGTAAATTCGCATGAGATAATCGTGATGCCGACCCGGACAATGCGAGAGGATGACAAAGACTACGCCATCTCCTTTGCCGTACCCAGTGACACTAAAGGTATCATCTACATCTATGGCAGGCAATCAAGCGATACCCGAAAGGCGGAAGGTGGCGATATAGACACCGGTAATATCATGTACGGCGGACAGGAGTGCATGGTTGTTTTTGAGGATGTATTTGTCCCCTGGGACCGCATTTTCATGTACAAGGAATGGGATTTTGCCGGTGACCTGGTAGAGAAGTTTGCCTCCTATCACCGCCAGAGCTACGCCTGCAAAGCCGGGATTGGTGACGCCCTTATCGGCGCCACACAGCTAATTGCTGAATACCAGGGTACTGCCGCGGCTTCCCACATTAAGGACAGAATCCTGGAAATGATTCACCTCAATGAGACCATACACTGCTGCAGCCTTGCCTGCGCCCATGAGGGGCATAAGGAGCCTTCGGGAACCTATTATGTTAATCCTCTATGGGCGAATGTGACCAAACTACACGTGACCAGACACCCCTATGAAATTGCCAGGCTGGCCCAGGAGATCGCCGGTGGCATAATGGTCACCATGCCCTCGGAAAGGGACTTCAAAGACCCGAATATAGGTAAGTATGTGAGTAAATACCTGAAGGGCGTAGAGGGTGTTCCCATAGAGAACCGTGTCCGAATCCTGAGGCTGATTGAGAATATCACCTTGGGCATGGGGGCGGTGTGTTACCTGACTGAATCAATGCATGGTGCCGGCTCGCCTCAAGCCCAGAAGATTATGATTGGCAGAACCTCCAATATAGATAGAATGAAGGATGCCGCCAAGAGACTCTGCGGCATCAAAGCCTAGTTGTTTAAAGCTAAGGCTACAGTGTATAATGATTTCCAAATTTGGTCAGGAGGAAGCTTATGGACTTTGAGTTAACCGAAGAGCAAAAGATGCTACAGACAATGACAAGGAATTTTGCCCAGGATGAGCTTGAGCCGATTGCTGATGAACTGGACCAGAAAAATGAATTCCCTCATCAGAACTTCAAACGGATGGCTGAACTGGGGCTTACGGGGATGATTATCCCCACCGAGTACGGGGGGAGTGGCTCTGACCACCTTTCCCTGGCAATTGCTGTCGAAGAAATCTCTAAGGCCTGCGCCTCAACCGGGGATGTCTTGAGTGCTCATCTGGTTATTTGCAGTTACACCATCAACATCTTTGGCAATGAAGAGCAAAAGAAAAAATACCTGCCCCCCCTGGCCAAAGGGGAAAAGGTTGGCAGCTTTGCTGTAACCGAACCGGAGGCCGGCAGTGATATCAGTCGCATCCAGACAACAGCAGTAAGGGATGGCGATGACTATATCTTAAACGGGCAAAAGGTATTCATCACCAATGGCGATGTCTGCGATGTTGTCGTCGTCTTTGCCGGTATTCCCGAATTAGCGCCAAGAGGGATGACCGCCTTTATCGTGGAGAAGGGAATGCCCGGCTTTACCAAGGGCAAGAAATTTGACAAGGTGGGCATGCGCGCTGGCAGTACTGCTGAACTCCTCTTTGATGACTGCCGCGTGCCAGCAGCCAATCGTCTGAGTGAGGAGGGCAGGGGTATGAAAATAGCCCTCGGCTCCCTTGACTACGGGCGAATCCATGTTGCCGCCCAGGGTCTGGGCATCGCTCAGGCAGCTCTGGAAAAATCAGTCGCCTACTCCAAGGAACGGGTACAATTCGGTGCTCCTATCTGCCAGAATCAAGCCATTGCCTGGAAACTGGCAGATATGGCTACCGAGATTGAGGCAGCAAGGCTGCTTGTCTACAAAGCTGCATATCTTGCTGATCATGGTCAGTCCTTCGGCAAGAATGCCGCCATGGCCAAGTTATACGCCACCGAACTAGCGATGAGATCTGCCCATCAGGGCATCCAGATATTTGGTGGTTATGGATATATGATGGACTCCCCCATGCAGCGCTACTTCCGCGATGCTAAGCTGACTGAAATCTACGAAGGGACATCAGAAATCCAGCGCCTGGTAATTTCTAGAGCCGTCCTTGGCTAGGTAGATGATGAGTGACCATCAGGTAGTTGCAAAGACAGACCTTAAGCTACCATTATTCCTTCGCGGCAAGGTGCGGGATACCTACAACGTGGGTAAACTGCTGCTCATCATTGCCACTGACCGAATCTCAGCCTTTGACATAGTTCTGCCTTCTGGCATCCCTGCCAAAGGTTTAGTCTTAAATCAGCTCTCTGCCTTCTGGTTTGAGAAAACCAAAAATATACTGCCCAACCACTTGGTAGAAGCCATTGCAGAGGTTCAAAATCTTGACCGCTATCTACCCCCCTCAAGCCGTTTCCCCTACCCTTCTTACCTTTCAGGACGGTCAATGATTGTTAAAAAAGTAGAGCGTATCCCCGTTGAGTGCGTGGTAAGGGGTTACCTTTCAGGCTCAGCTTGGGCAGAATATCAAAAAGAGGGCACCGTCTCTGGACTTGCCTTGCCCAAAGGCTTAAAACAAAGCCAGGAGCTACCCCAACCACTTTTTACCCCCACCACCAAGGCGCAGACCGGGCACGACCTGCCCCTGGAGATGGAAGAGGTAGAAAAGCTGGTCGGCAGCTCTTTAGCCAAAGAGATAAAAACAAAAAGCCTTGAGATCTACAGCTTTGCCCGGGAATATGCCAGAGCCAGAGGTATTATCGTTGCCGATACCAAATTTGAATTTGGCCTTGATGGCGGGAGGCTCATCCTCATTGATGAACTCTTAACCCCGGACTCAAGCCGCTTCTGGGATAGCGAGCTATATCAAGTTGGTGAGCCTCAGGATAGCTATGATAAGCAGCCGGTCCGCGACTGGCTTACTGCCTCTGGCTGGAACAAGGAGCCACCGGCACCACCCCTTTCCCCAGAAGTCATCGAGGACACCACCAGAAGATACCTCAAGGTGTATGAGAGGCTAACCGGGAGGAAATTATCCAGTGCTCCCTCAATCCTATAACAGTTCCTTGGTACTTGGTAGCTCCCCTGGAATCCGCTCATCAATCCTGGTGGCTGCATCAACGGCTCGCCCTAAAGCTTTAAAGAGTGCTTCTGCTTTATGATGGTCGTTTAAGCCGTATAAGACTTTGGCGTGGAGATTGAGTCTGGCTTCAGAGGCAAATGACTCAAGAAAATGGCGGATAAGGTCGGTGGAAAGAGAAGAGATATCTTTATCCTTAAAATTAAGCTCCAGCACCGTATATCCCCGACCACTGATGTCAAGAGCCACCTGAACTAAGACATCATCCATTGGCACCAGGGCGCTTCCCATACGGACAATACCCCTCTTCTCCCCCAGGGCTTGAGATAAAGCCTTGCCCAAAGAGATGCCAACATCCTCTACCAGATGATGCTGGTCACTACCGGTAGCGGAAATCTTTAGGTCAAATACTCCGTGCTGGGCAAACTGGGAGAGCAGGTGGTCAAACATCCTGATACCGGTAATCGTCTCCCATTTGCCGCTACCATCAAGGTTAAACTCAAGGGTAATATTAGTTTCCTTGGTCTCCCGTTTAACTACTGAAAGCCTCTTTGACATTTATTCCTCTCCCAACTGTTTTAGTGTCCTAATTAGGGCATCGGTGTGCTCCGGCTTACCCACACTGATGCGGATAAAATTCTCAAGATGAGGTGTATCAAAGCAGCGAACCAGTATACCCCTATCCTGTAATTTCTGATAGAGCTTTTTCGCCTCACCATCTGCAACCTCGCATAAGATAAAGTTAGCCCGTGAGGGTAAAGGTCTTAGGAATTTTAAGCCTTGTAATTCCTTAAAAAGTCTCTCTCGTTCATCAATTATGGCCTTAATTCTGCCCTTCAAATAATCAATATCCCCAAGCGACTCCCGCACTGCCACCAGGGCTGCCACATTCACATTATACGGAAGTTTAATCTTTAAAAGCCAGTCGGCAATTTTAGGCGGGAAGATACCATAGCCAACCCGAAGTCCAGCCAGCCCAGCCCACTTGCTAAAAGTCCTGAGCACTATCAAATTCTGATACTGGATAAAAAGAGGTAGCACCGTTTCCCCACTGAACTCGTAGTAGGCTTCGTCTACCACCACCGCAAGCCCGCTATCTAGTATCTTAAGGATATCTTCTCGTGGCGTCAGTGTCCCGGTAGGGTTATTGGGGTTGGACAGGAATATCAGTTTGGTCTTACTGCCTATCGCCGCTCCTACAGCACTTACATCCACAGCAAAGTCTTTATCACGTGGTACCTGAACCAGGGTGCCATTTGAAATTCCGGTTTCAAAACGGTAGAGGTCAAAGGTAGGCGGGCAGTTTATCACCTCATCACCCGGCCCAACAAAGAGACGCAGAATAAGGTCAATAAGGTCACCACTGCCACTGCCGGCGACAATATTTTCGGCACCAATACCGGTATAGCCCGCAAGCAACTGCCTTAGCTCGGTTTGCCCAGCATCAGGATAAACACTAAAATTGGGATAAGAAGCCAAAGCCTGCTTAACCTTAGGCGAACAGCCATAGGGATTCTCATTGGCATCCAGTTTGATAATGCTTTCTGCTGGAACCTCAACCTTCCCCTTCAAAGTATCTGGAGACTTATGGGGGCTATAGCTGCCTAAAGAAGCCAGGGCCGACCGAATTAACCCCTCAATTCCTTTACCCTCAGCCATTGCTCACTAACCTAAATAAAACATTTAATCAATTTTATTTTTTAAGCCGCTTCTCTATTGCCCGGGCATGGGCATCAAACCCTTCAGCCTTGGCAATAATTACTGCCGCCTGAGCCAGTTTCTCAAAGCTAGCCTCGTCCACACTAACCGTATTGATAAACTTTATAAAATCGCAGATATTAAGCGGTGAACTAAACCGTGCTGTCCCTCCGGTGGGCAAGACATGGCTTGGTCCAGCCACATAGTCGCCCAGAACCACTGTTGCCCTTTTCCCTAGGAAGACACAGCCGGCATTACTCACCTTATCAAGGTACTTATCTGCCCCTTCTAGCATAAGGCACAGGTGTTCCGGGGCATAGAGGTTAGCCAGCTTTAGCGCCTCCTTAATACTATCAACTACTGCTATCACCCCGCTAGCTTGCAAAGACTGCCCAGCTATAGCCTGGCGGCTTAAACCCTTAAGCTGCCTTGTAACCTCTTTTTGAACCTCCTCTGCCAGTTTTCTTGAGGTAGTCACCAGAATTGCCGAGGCCAAAGGGTCATGCTC
The DNA here is from genome assembly GCA_030602375.1 of Chloroflexota bacterium. Lineage (GTDB taxonomy): Bacteria > Chloroflexota > Dehalococcoidia > Dehalococcoidales > JAUVZV01 > JAUVZV01. The sequence continues at coordinate 9,347 of JAUVZV010000008.1, forward strand.
CGCCTGAGCTAGAAGTTCAGCGGCACAGTACTCGGGACTTGCCATCTCATCAGCGATAACAAGTACCTCACTCGGCCCCTGAAGCCCATCAATATCGACCACCCCATAGACAAGCTTTTTTGCCAAGACGACAAAGATGTTACCCGGACCGCAAATTTTATCTACCTTAGGGATAGACTCACTACCATAGGCCAGGGCAGCGATTGCCCCAGCCCCACCGACAGCAAAAATACGGTCAACACCGGCAATATCTGAAGCCACCAAAGTTACCGGAGAGATCCCACCGCCTGCCTTTGGCGGTGTGGTTAGAATAATCTCCCTCACCCCGGCAACCCTAGCCGGGATAGCTGTCATCAGTACCGTTGACGGATAAGAAGCAGTACCCCCGGGAACATAAATGCCAATACGCTCCAGCGGGCGGATTAGCTGACCCGAGCCCGGTTTTTTAATCTCCCGCCAGATATTATCCCTCTGCAAAGCATGAAAGGTGCCTATTTGCTCAGCGGCTAGCTTAAGTGCTGCTATCAGTTCTTGGCTAACCTCCCCTGAGGCACGTTTTATCTCATCTTTGGTTACCTCAAGCCGGCTAAGCTTAACCCCGTCAATTTTTAAGCTATAGTCCAGAAGCGCCGCATCCCCCCTCAAGCGCACCTCCTCAACAATCTGCCTTACCGCCTCCTCAGGCTCAAGTTCAGCCCCAAATATCTTCTTTATTCCCTCTCTTAAGGCTGGTGAGACTGGATAAGACTCGGTTGGCTCCTCTCTTGATAGTACCGCTTTAGCTCGGTTAAAACCCTTAATAACCCTCAATTTTAAATAGCCTCCACTGTCTGCCTCAGAGTTTCAATAATAAAGTTTACCCTCTTTGCCTTATTTGGGCTTGGCAGGCTACTGCCAATAAGGCAAGCCGTTGATTGGAAAAGGGTAGCCAAAATCTTTAGATTATGCTTGACTATGGTTCGACCGGTCTGGGTATTCTCAATTAATAGGTCGGCATCTTCGGGTAGAAATGCTTCGCTTGCCCCCCAGGTTGGAATCACCCGGTACATACCAAGGTGATTGTCCCTGGCATATTTATCCGCTATATTCACATACTCTGAAGCCACCCTCAACGGCACCGAACGTTCAGCAGCAAGACGCCTTAGGTCATTAATATCGCCCAGCGGTAAATCCCGGCTTACCACAGCTACAATTTTGACCCTGCCCATTTTAAGGTCTAAAAGCTCCCTTACCGGACTTGACGGAAACTGATAGAGATGGTCCATAAGCCAGTCCCGACCAGTAATAGCCAGATCAAAATTGCCATTAGCCACCTGAAGTGGCATATCCTGAGGTCTAATCACCTTAATTTTAACCCCGGCTAGCTTAGCCGTTGGTCGCCGATTGCCTATTGCTGAGGGGTAATCGTCAATCTCAATACCAGCTTTCTTGAGCAGCTCAGCCGTTGGTAACTGCTGATGCCCATCGGGTAAAGCCAGCCACACCGTATCCCCAGTCACTTCACCATAATCATATCCGCCAGTCATCTCTGTCATTAGTGCTTTATCAGCATTGGCAGGCTCCTTGTAGGTATCCAGGCTATCATAAAGAGTAGCCAGTATATCGCCCACATCCTTGCTTTCCCAGCTACTTTTATTGGCGATGAGGTGAGCAGAAAAGCTGAGGACTTCAGTTAGCGGCGCTAGGGCGTAGTTAAAGTTCTCCCCCCTCCCTGCGGGAACCAGTGCCAAATCAGCGCTTTCCGGGGGGTAGACCTCAGTCGCCCCCCAGAGGGGGAAGATACTAAATTGCCGCAAGCGGTATCGGGAAGCAAAAGATTCAGCCAGATTGGGATACTCGCTGGCAATTCGGATAATACCCGACTTTGCCTTAAGTTCCTCAATGGTGGATACCCCTGCCGAGCGGCTAGCCACCATATATAAGACACCAGCTCCATAGCCTAGATTTTTGACCTTAACCAAGGCACTGCTGGAATACTTGACCAGAAGCTCCTCAACCCAATCCAGCCCGCAAATGCCAAAATCATAGTTCCCCACCGCCACCTGAATCGGGACGTCCTTCTCCTGAAAAACCTTTAAGAAAAGACCGGAAAACCTCCGGGAAGTAAGACGGTATAAGCGAGTATCTTTATAGTATCCCCTCAGCCCCCAGCCAGCCTCATCAAGCAATGCCGCCGTCTTACCTAAGAGGCGACCCTTAGGCAGTGCTATCTTTATCTCCACCTTGCTCTCCTAATAATGCCAAGACTTTGTCCCAGGCTTGCACCTTAAAGCTGCGGCCACTTTTATGGTCAGTCAAAATAAACTGGGGCGCTTTCTCCTTTACATCAAGCGTCCACCTAAAGCCGGCTACTCCTTCAACACCCAAGTTAATTTGAGCTACATACCCGCCTTGACGCAGACGACTGGCAATACTAAAACCCTCCTTTACTGCTTTCGGCTTATCTAATTTAGTCCTAACCAGAATCTTCTGCCCCTTAGCTTGAGATGAACTTTCTGGCTTAATTAAATTCATCAGACGGTCAAGGTAAAGGGCAAAACCCGAGGCAGGGATGTTTTTGCCACCCATTAAAGGGATTAAAAGATCATATCTACCACCGCCACCTATCTTCTCCTCCCCCATAAAGAACTGGAAGATAATACCGGTATAGTATTCAAAGCCTCGGCTTGAAGTTATGTCAATCTGGTAACTACAACCCAGAACTTCCAATAAGTTAACAATATTGATAAAATCATCCAGGGGCTTCTCAAGCCCGGGTAAATTATAACTCAACTGAAGCCTAAGGTTTTTTAAAAACCCAGACGACTTGCCCTTTAACTTGAGCAAAGAATCTAAAGCCATTTTTGGCTCCTTACCCTTAGGCTTGACTCTACTAAGTGCCTTACTGTCACCATCTAAAATGCGGTCGAATATTTCATCCCGCTCTTTTGGACTCAGCCCAAGTTCTAAAAGCATTGCCCTGATTAAGCCAGCATGTGATAGTTTAAGCTCCGCCTTGCTAATCCCCAGCTTGCTTAAAACCTCTTGGGCCAGCATCACTAGTTCCACGTCGGCTAAAGCGCCGTTTACACCCATAAGCTCAGCACCGCACTGCCAATTTTCCCTGGTCTTCTGCCCTGTCTCTTCAAAGATAAAGGCGTTAGAGACATAAAAGAGCTTGGCTAGCTTTTGCTCTTCCATACTATCAATATAAAGCCGGGCAATGGGGATAGTATTATCAGGTCTTAACACCACCCTCTCTCCACTCCAGCCATCCCAGTCAAGGAAAGAGTACACCCTGCCTAACATCGCCGGCGTAAGCGTCCCGGTTGAGGTGAATAAGTGCAGATACTCAAGTGTCGGGGTTTTAACCTCTTCATACCCCCATTTAAGGCACGAGTCTCTAAACGCCCCCTCAATCAGGCGAAACTTTTTCATTTCCTCCGGGGATAAATCCCGCATCCCCTTACATCTCTGGACCCTCATTGGTTTTTACCTTTTTATAATTATAAACAGTGGCTAAATTCTACCTTAAATTTGCCCCGCTATTCAACTTCATTGCAATAAACTCACAGTCAATATATAATGTCTTACTACATGGAATAAGGCAGGCTATGCTAAGAACAATACGCGCTCTCCTTTTAGGATTACTAATTCTTATCTCCATTGCTATTGCGGCTGGGGCATCAAGCAGTCAAATTAATGTGCTTCATGCCAAAGGAACCATTAACCCGGTTCTGGTTACCTATATTGAGCGCGGTATTGAAGAGGCTGAGGCAGACAACGCTTTAGCCTTAATTATTAAGCTGGATACACCCGGTGGTTTAGACACCTCGATGCGTGACATTATCCAACTGATGGATAATGCCAAAGTCCCCATTGTAGTTTATGTACCCGCCGGGGCTCGAGCGGCATCAGCGGGGTTTTTCATTACCATCGCCGCTGATATTGCCGCCATGGCATCGGATACCGCTATCGGTGCCGCCCACCCGGTAGCCATCGGCACTGAGGGTGAAGCCCAAATGTCAGAGACTATGGAAGAGAAGGTGGTTAATGATGCTGTAGCCTACGCCAGGGCCATTGCTGAAACCCACGGGCGCAATGTAGACTGGGCAGAAAAAGCGGTTAGAAAAGCGGCCTCAATCCCAGCCAGTGAAGCTTTAGAGCTTAATGTCATTGATATTATTGCCGCTGACCTTGATGACCTTGTCTCCCAGCTTGATGGCTGGAAAGCAACCATACTGGGAGGGGAGGAGGTCACCCTTAATACCCAGGGGGCTAGCATTAACCACGTCAAGATGACCGTCATTGAGGGCTTCCTCTATGCTATTGCTGACCCCAATATTGCCTACATACTATTAAGCCTGGCTATGCTTGGCATCTTCTTTGAACTTTCTAACCCCGGACTCATCTTCCCCGGTGTCGTCGGTGGCGTCTGTCTGCTTCTGGCCTTCTACTCATTGGGGATGCTACCGGTAAATTATGCCGGGGTTCTACTTATTATCTTGGCCTTCGGTCTCTTTGTCGCCGAGGTATTCACCACCACCTTCGGTCTATTTACTGCAGGGGGTATAACCTCACTTGTTATCGGCTCCCTAATCTTATTTAGTGGGAGGTCTCCATTGTTTCAGATAAGTCCTTGGCTGATTGCCCTAGTTACCATCTTTATCACTGCTTTCTTTGCCTTCGCTATTAACCGCATCATCAGCGCCCACCGTCGCCAGCCATCTACCGGCGGGGAGGAACTGCTAGGGAAGGTGGCTAAAGTCAGGGAAACCTTAGACCCTGAAGGGACAATATTTTTCAAGGGAGAACGCTGGTCGGCAACAACAGAGACAGGCCGGGTAGAACCCGGGGAGGAGGTGATTATAACCAAGGTCGATGGCTTAAAGCTTACAGTAACCAAAAAGAGGAAACAAGCAAGGAGGTAAGAAAATGAATCTAGTTGTTTTGGGCATAGTTGTTCTTTTTGCCCTAATACTTATCCCGATGACAGTAAAGATTATCCAAGAATATGAGAGGGGGGTTGTCTTCCGCCTGGGGCGACTGGTTGTGGAGAAGGGTAAAAAGCCCGGCCTGATGCTGATCATTCCCTTTATTGACCGGATGATAAAGGTAGACCTGCGAGTGGTAACCATGGATGTCCCCTCCCAGGAGGTAATCACCAAGGACAATGTTACCGTCAGGGTAAACGCCGTGGTCTACTTCAGGGTGGTTGACGCTCAGCAAGCGGTAATCAAGGTTTTAGACCATATCAGAGCCACCTCACAGATATCCCAAACGACACTGCGCAATATCCTGGGGCAATCTGAACTCGATGAACTTCTGACTGAAAGGGACAAGCTCAACCAGATGCTGCAGAAGATAATTGATGAACAAACCGACCCCTGGGGGGTAAAAGTCACTACCGTTGAGATTAAAGAGGTTGAACTGGCGGAAGAGATGAAGCGGTCAATGGCAGCCCAGGCTGAGGCAGAAAGAACAAGACGAGCCAAAATCATCCACGCCGACGGTGAATTTCAGGCCTCAAAGAGACTGCATGAAGCCGGTGTTATACTCGCCCAGGAGCCAACAGCGCTACAGCTTCGTTACCTGGCAACGCTCACCGAAATTGCCTCCGAGAAAAATAGCACCCTAATCTTCCCCGTCCCCATAGACCTTATCCGCATGTTTATGGAAAATAGAGGCGGTGGGCAGTTGAAAAGCGGTAAATAACAAAAGGGGTTAAGAAAAGGGCCTGTTTAAATTAAGGGGTAAATCCAGAGCCCACTTTAAAGTGGGCTCTGGGAATGCTCTTACTCATGCAGGCTAACATCCCCGGCTACAATCTTAACCAGGCTACCATCACTCTGGCGCAGCATAAGACTACCATCACTTGCCACCGACTCAGCGATGCCCTGATAGGTATTCTGGTCTGACTTTACCCCAACCCTCCTACCCAGGGTGGCTAACCGGCTCCGCCACTCTTCAAAGATAGGCCCTCCCCTCTTAAGGGCGAGGTATAACCCTTCTACCTCAACCAGCAGCTTTCGTATTAGGCTCAAGCGTGATACCCCCCTGCCCAGCTCATCAGAGAGGCTGGTGGCAATAGACTCAAGCTGAGAGAATTCGGAAGCCTTGAAATTAACATTTATCCCGATACCTAGGATAGCGTAATCGGCAGTTTTTTGCCGCATACCGCTTTCGATTAGAATCCCACACACCTTCTTGCCACCAATCAGGACATCATTAGGCCATTTTATCTCCGTCTTTAAGGGGGTAACCCCCTCAATACTACGAACCACCGCCAGGCAAGCTACCATAATCAGGGAAGGCAGATAAGAAATACTGGGACGGAGAATAATGGATAAGGCAAGGCTACCCTTTGGCGATAGCCAGGTACGTTTCATTCGCCCCCTTCCCCCTGTTTGCTCATCAGCAATAATAACGGTGCCCTCTCCAGCTCCCTTTTGTGCCTCAAGCTTGGCTACCTCCATTGTTGAAGGCAGCACCGGGTAGTAGATAACCCTCTGCCCAACAAAACGGGTCCCCAAATTACGAATAATAGAGAACTCGGATAAACCAGTTTCTGCCATTTAAACCCTCCTCAAACCAAAAGGCACTCACGATAACAGACCATAATCCATGATACTTTCTCATTATACTATCTAATTATACTATCTAAATTAAAACTGCAAAATTACCCTGCCAAAGCTAAACTTGCTTGACTTCCTACCCAGTGTGGACTATACTACAGTGGCACCGGAAATGCTGGTGAGGCCCGAGCACTCCAAAGAGAGTCTCGGCCTTAATTGTGGTTTAAAATAAAGGTCCCAATGAAGGTTGGTATCAGTGGCAAGGGGGGAGTAGGGAAAACCCTACTGGCATCCCTTTTAGCCAAGGCATTCGCTGAGGCAGGCTATGCTGTTTTAGCTATTGATGCTGACCCCAATGCCAACCTAGCCGCTACCCTTGGTTTCCCCCACCCAGAAAAGATAACCCCGATCTCTGAAATGAGCCAGCTTATTGAAGAAAGAACCGGGGTACGCCCCGGTGAGACAGCACCCTACTTCAAGCTAAACCCTAAAGTCAGCGACTTACCCGAAAAATACAGCCAGAAATTAGACGCAATCAGGTTAATGGTGATGGGACGAGCCAAAAGGGGTGGTACTGGCTGTTACTGTCCGGAAAATGCCCTCTTAAGAGCCCTGGTGACCCATTTGCTACTTCAAAGGGACGAGGTAATTATTTTGGATATGGAGGCAGGGATAGAACATCTAGGACGGGCAACGGCTGGGGCAGTAGATAAGCTGATTGTGGTCGTTGAACCGGGAAGACGCAGCATTGAGACCGCCTATACCATCAAGAAACTGGCTGCAGATATTGGCTTAGAAAAAGTGGTAGCGGTAGGAAACAAGATAAGAAGCCAAGCCGATAGGAATTTCCTAACCGGCATGATGCCCGACTTTAAGTTTCTAGGCTTTATCCCCTTCAAGCAGGCTATTGTAGATGCTGACCTTAAAGGCAAGTCCGTTTTAAACTCAAGCCCGGAGCTAAGCAGAGCCGTAAAAGAGATCTTTAAAACGCTGCTTGAAACAAGAAAGGCAGCAGAACAAGCCAAGAAAAAGATATAAAAAGAGTAAATTAATAAAAAGGAGGTTTCTGTGGCTTACGACGCGGTTAAGATGAAGGATTGGCAGATTGCCGAAGCGGCTGAAGCAAACATGCCAACCCCGGAGGAGTGGCGGGAGAGGATGAAGTTAGAGAAGGATGAAATCCTCCCTTATGGGAGGATATGCAAGCTTGATTTTTTGAAGATTATTGAGCGCCTAAAAGATAAGCCAGACGGCAAGTATATTGAGGTGACGGCGATAACACCCACTCCACTGGGTGAGGGAAAGACGACGACCGCAATGGGTATCCTGGAAGGTATGGGTAAGCGGGGACTAAATGTAGGTGGCTGCATCCGCCAGCCCTCAGGTGGTCCCACAATGAACATCAAGGGAACCGCTGCCGGCGGCGGTAACGCACTGCTTATTCCCCTCACCGAATTTTCCATGGGGCTTACCGGCGATATTAACGATATCATAAATGCCCATAACCTGGCTATGGTAGCCCTTACCGCCAGAATGCAGCACGAGCGTAACTACAATGATGAGCAACTAGCTAAACTGACCCGAATGCGCCGTCTGGACATTGACCCCACCAAGGTGGAGATGGGCTGGATTATGGACTTTTGTGCCCAAAGCCTGCGTAATATCGTCATCGGTATTGGTGGTCGTATGGACGGCTTCATAATGCAGTCCAAATTCGGCATCGCCGTCAGTTCCGAGCTAATGGCAATGTTATCCATTGTCAATGACTTAGCCGACCTGAGGGAAAGGATGGACAATATTACCGTTGCCTTCGACAAGAAGGGTAACCCGGTTACCACCGGGGACCTTGAGGTAGGCGGCGCCATGACTGCCTGGATGCGCAGCACCATCAACCCCACCCTATGCTCAACTGTAGAGTATCAGCCCTGCATGGTGCATGCCGGGCCGTTTGCCAATATTGCTGTGGGGCAGTCATCCATCATCGCCGACCGCATTGGTCTCAAGATGTTTGACTACCATGTAACCGAGAGCGGCTTTGCTGCCGATATTGGCTTTGAGAAATTCTGGAATGTCAAGTGCCGTTATAGCGGACTCAAGCCCCATGTCTCAGTGCTCACCGCTACCATCCGAGCCTTAAAGATGCATGGCGGCGGACCAAAGGTAGTCGCCGGTCTTCAGCTACCAGATGCTTATACCAGGGAAGACCTTGGACTGCTGGAGAAGGGACTGCCCAATATGTTACACCTTATCAATGTCATTAGGACATCAGGAATTAACCCGGTAGTGTGCATCAACCGCTTCCACACTGACACCGATGCCGAGGTTTTAATGGTCAGGAAAGCTGCCGAAGCAGCCGGGGCGCGCTGCGCTGTATCTACCCATTGGGCTGATGGTGGCGACGGAGCACTTGAGCTTGCCGATGCCGTAAAGGATGCCTGCGAAAAGGAGAATGAGTTCAAGTTCCTCTACCCAATGGAAATGAAACTCCGGGAGCGGGTGGAAAAAATTGCCCGAGTGGTCTACGGAGCTGACGGTGTGTCATGGACGCCTGAAGCTGAAGCCAAGGCAAAGATGCTGGAATCCGATGCTAAATATGATGCTTACACCACGATGATGGTCAAGACCCACCTTTCTTTGACCCATGACCCGTCACTTAAGGGTGTGCCCAAAGGGTGGGCCCTGCCCATTCGCGACATACTAATTTACTCTGGAGCTAAATTTCTCTGTCCCTGTGCTGGAACTATCAGCCTGATGCCAGGGACTTCGTCTGACCCGGCTTTTAGAAAAATTGATGTTGATGTAAAAACAGGAAAGGTTCAGGGCCTATTCTAAAAACTGGAGTTAAATGATAAAGGCTTCACCAAATAAAAAGCTAAAGGTTCACTTCGACCCCGATAATATCGATATTATTGTTGAAGAGGGTGAAAACCTCCTCAAGGCTGCTATCTCTGCCGGGGTGCACATCACTGCCTCCTGTGGTGGGGCGGGTACTTGCGGCACCTGCAAGGTCTTAATTAAGAAAGGAGAAGTTGAAAGCACCCGGACCGAGAAGCTGTCTTTGGATGAGTGGCAGCAGGGTCTAAGACAAGCCTGTCAGAGCAAGGTAATTACTGACCTGGTGGTTAGTGTCCCGGTAGAATCAAGACTGGAGACAGAGGTCTTAAGCCAGGAGATGAAGATGGTGTCAGCAGCCGGGGAGGCTGAAGCCCTGGCCACTGGCTGGGGATTTAATCCCCCTTTGAGCAAACTTCATCTTAAGCTCCCTCAACCTTCCTCAAAGGATAATATCAGCGACCTGTCACGGCTACTTAGGGGTATAAAACAGCGATACCACCTTTCTAATATATCGGTAGAATTTGAGGTAGTGAAAAGGCTGCCTCATACTTTAAGAAAAAATAACTTTAAGGTCACCGCCACCACTCTGGTTACCGCCATCAAGACCAAACTGGACAAGCGCCGACCGACAATCATCAATATAGAACCTGGAGATACCAGCAGCAAGCACTACTCCTTAGCCTTCGATATTGGCACCACTACCGTTTGCGGGCAGCTACTTGACTTAAACCGCGGCAGGGTTCTGGCTGAAGGTGTCGCTTACAACGGACAGATTAGTTACGGGCAGGATGTTATTACCCGAATCGCCTACTGCCAGAAACCAGGTGGTCTTAAAGAGTTACAACAGGCAGTTGTTTCAACTATTAACGGTATTATCGAAAAGCTGCTTAATCAAGCCAAGGTCTCACTAAAACACATCGGGCACATCAATGTCGCCGGTAATACCACCATGACCCAGATTCTCCTCGCTCTTGAGCCCAAGTACCTAAGGCTGGCCCCCTATACCCCGATAGCTAACTTTATCCCACCAGTAAAGGCGAAAACCCTCGGTATTAAGGTTGGTGAACAGGTTCACCTCTTCACTTTTCCCTCGGTAGCCAGTTACGTGGGGGGAGACATTGTTTCTGGAATCCTTGGCTCCGGGGTTTACCAGAGGAAAAAGCTGACCCTCTTTGCCGATATTGGCACCAATGGCGAGATAGTGATTGGAAATTCGGACTGGATGGTAACCGCTTCCTGCTCCGCCGGTCCTGCTTTTGAAGGTGGTGGCATAAAACACGGTATGGTAGCCTCAAGTGGTGCCATTGAGGGATTTGAGATTAATCCAGAAAACTTAAAACCGGTGATTTATACCATCGGTGGGGAAAAACCCAGAGGAATCTGTGGCTCGGGTCTAATTAATATCGTGGCTGGACTTTTGGAAGCCGGCGTTATCAGCCAGAATGGTAAATTCAATACCGACCTTTCCACGAAGAGAATCAGAAGGGGTGGTGACGGCTACGAATATGTCCTCTGTTTGGCAGGGGAAAGTCAGACCGGTAAAGATATTGTTGTCACCGAGGTTGATATTGACAATCTTATCCGAGCTAAGGCAGCCGTGTATGCTGGCTGCCAGACTTTAAGTAGGAGTGTCAGCATTAGCTGCCACGACTTTGAGCAGGTAATTATCGCCGGGGCTTTCGGTAGTAATATTGATATTGAGCGGTCAATCACCATCGGTCTCTTCCCCGAAATCCCCGCCGATAGATTTATCTTCATCGGTAACGGCTCCCTTCTGGGAGCCAGACTCGCCTCCTACTCCACCGACATGCTTGATGACGCCAGAAGGATTGCCAGGATGATGACCAACTTTGAACTGAGCGAAAATGTTGACTTTATGAATAACTATGTGGCAGCCCTATTTTTGCCGCACACCGATGGTGATGCCTTTCCCCAAGTGAGCCAAAGACTTAAGAAACTGCCACCAAGACATCGAGGAAAGGAGCTAGCTTTTTGAGTTTCAGCATCGCTGTAGCCGGAAAGGGTGGTAGTGGCAAGACCTCAATAGCAAGCCTCATTATTCGCTATTTAAAAAAAAGCGGATTTGAGCCAATTCTGGCCATAGATGCTGACCCAAATTCTAACCTCGGGGAGAGCCTGGGGCTCAGTACCAGGAAAACAATTGGCTCGATACTGGCTGAGTTTCAGGAAGAGAAAATAAACATCCCACCCGGGATGACCAAGGACTCCTACCTTGAACTGCGCTTAAATGAGGTTATCGTTGAGGGCAAGGGGCTGGACCTAATTACCATGGGCAGGGGTGAGGGTCTGGAATGTTACTGCTATCCCAACCTCATCTTAAGGAAATTTATTGACAACCTAGCCGAAAACTATGCCTATACAGTTATGGATAATGAGGCGGGGATGGAGCACCTTAGCCGAAAAACCACTCAAAATATTGACCAGCTTTGGCTCATCTCCGACCACTCAGTTAAAGGAGTCCGAACCATTGCCCGGATAAGAGACCTCATCTCTAAACTGAAACTCAAAGTTAAAAGACTATCAGTGGTAATAAACTTCGTCCCAGATAAGCTAGACCCCTTAATCAGTGAGGAGTTGGCCAAACTGGGGATTGAAGCTGAAGCCTTAATACCGCTAGATGAGCAGGTATATGAGTATGACCTTAAGCTTAGACCTCTGCTTGAGCTGCCGGATAATTCCAAGGCGGTAAGGGCAGTCAGCAATCTTATAACCAGGCTTCTTAGCTATAGCACGAAACTTTAGATAAAGGGGGGTAAAATGCCAGCAGAGATTATTAGCGGCACCGAAAATGCAAGGCAGATTCGTGAGGAACTAAAAGAGGAAATTGCCGAACTTAAAGAGAAATATAATCTTGTGCCCGGACTAGCCACCATTCTGGTTGGTGAAGACCCGGCATCCCAGGTTTATGTCGGGCAGAAGGAAAAGACATCTCAAGCTCTGGGCATCTATTCAGCAAGATATGACCTGCCTGCCGAAACCAGTGAAGAGGAACTTTTGAACTTAATTGATAAGCTAAATAAAGACCAAAAGATTCACGGAATTCTGGTGCAACTGCCTCTACCCAAGCACATCAATGAGACCAATGTTCTTTATGCCATTGACCCGAAAAAGGATGTTGATGGTTTCCATCCGGTGAATGTGGGCAAACTGATGATTGGGGAGCCGGACTTTCTACCCTGCACCCCGCATGGCATCCAGCAACTTCTCTTAAGGTCAGGGATTAAGATTGATGGGGCTGAGGTGGTAGTGGTGGGTAGAAGTAATATCGTGGGCAAACCAATCGCCAATATCCTGCTGCAAAAGAAAGAGGGGGCTAATGCCACCGTAACCATCTGCCATACCGGCACCCGCGATATTTCCTTTCACACCAAGAGAGCTGATATAATAATTGTGGCTGCCGGAAAACCAAAAGCTTTAACCGCCGATATGGTTAAAGAAGGGGTGGTAGTCATTGATGTCGGCGTTAACCGCATCGGCAAGAGTGAGTCAGGTAAAGATATTCTGGTCGGGGACGTCGACTTTGAGGCAGTGAAAGAGAAGGCCAGAGCCATTACCCCGGTACCCGGCGGGGTTGGCCCGATGACCATAACCATGCTGATGCTCAATACGCTAAAAGCCGCCAAACTAGCCGCAGGTTTAGCCTAGAAGGGAGAAACAATGGAGTATGAGATTGAGGAAAAAAGCGCCCCCGGACGGGAGAAGGTAAAGGTGCTGGGAGCAACCTTTGAAGAAGGAAGGCCTCAAGGTGAGGAAGACGGCAAATGGAGACATAAACTGGAAACGAGGGAAGAGAAGCTTAAATACCTTGAGACTGGTGAGAGGTATTGGTACGGAAAAGACTGGTACGGTTCAGAAAAGAGGAAAAATCCAGCTTAAGGAAGGTAAAAATGGCGTTTGAGGTTCCAAAAACAGCCTACAGTGGCAAACTTAGGCAGATAAAATTGGGCAGTGGAGATAAAGCCCTGACCGTCGGCGGGGAGACCTCATATTCGTTTCACCTTTTCGAGGGCGAGATGCCAAACCTGCCCAAAATAGCGATGGAGGTTTGGGACTCACCCCCTGAGGAATGGCCCCAAGCAGCACTGGAACCATTTTTGGGGGTAACTGAGGACCCGGTTTTGTGGGCCAAGAAGTGCATTGATGACTACGGGGCGGAGATGATTGCACTTGAGCTAATAAGCACTGATCCCAATGGTCTTAACCGCGGGGCTGAGGAAGCGGCTGAGGTAGTAAAAAAGGTGGTAGAGGCTATTTCTGTTCCCTTAATCGTTTGGGGGACAGCCAACCAAGACAAAGACAGCGAGGTTCTAAGTAAGGTAGCCGAACTCTGCCAAGGGAAGAACCTGATTTTAGGGCCGATTGAGGAAGGGGACCACAAGAAAATTGGCGCCTCAGCTATTGGCTATCATCACACGGCGATTGCCTCAACACCGATAGATATAAACCTAGCCAAGCAGCTTAATATCCTCCTCGGTAATCTCGGTGTCCCCGATGAACAAATCATCATCGACCCAACGGTGAGTGGCATTGGCTATGGCATCGAGTACGTCTACTCGGTAATGGAGAGAATCAGAATGGCTAGCCTAACCCAGCAGGACGAAAAACTCCAATTTCCGGTTATCTGCAATATATCCAAAGAGGTATGGAAAACTAAAGAAGTGCGAATTCCCGAGAGTGAAGACCCGAGTTTAGGTGACGCCAGAAAAAGGGGTATCCTAATGGAGGCGATGTCGGCTATGGTCTTGCTTCTGGCTGGGGCGGATGTATTAGTCATGAGACACCCGGAAGCAATAAAGTTAGTTCGAGGCATGATTACTGATTTAACCGCTGCTTAAGATTAAGCAAACGATTGGGGGACAAGCCAAGGAAATGACAGAGGAGAAAAAGAAAAAGAGTGTTGATTTAGCCAGTATGGCACTAATAGACAAAGCCTCAAGTGACCAAGTAAATCTTGTCTTCGACAGAGCCGAGGAAATGAAACCCTGTCCCATCGGTTTAGTGGGCAGCTGCTGCAGCAATTGTGGCATGGGGCCGTGCCGCGTCCCCCTGCCTAGAGGGAAAGAAGAAACCCCGGAGGAAAAAAGAAAGCGGCGGGGTATCTGCGGGGCTACTGCCGAGACCATTGCTGCCCGTAATTTCGCCCGCAAGATAGCCGGTGGGGCCGCCGCCCACTCTGACCACGGCCGGGCGGTAGCCGAGCTATTCCTAGCCGCCGCTAAAGGGGAAGCCCCGGGCTATGAGATTAGAGATGAGCAGAAACTGCTGCAGCTAGCCTTGGAGTGGGGCGTTGAAATCGGCAACCGCTCTAACAGTGAAATAGCCACTCAAATCGGCGAAAAGGCCCTGGGTGAGTTCGGCAGGCAGGAAGGAGAACTTCTCTTCCTCAGGCGAGCACCCTTAAAGCGACAGGAACTCTGGCGCAAGCTTGGGGTTGCCCCCCGAGGCATTGATAGAGAGATTGTGGAAATAATGCACCGCACCCATGCCGGGGTTGACCAAGACTACCGAAACCTCCTCCAGCAGGGGTCTAGAGCAGCTTTAGCTGATGGCTGGGGCGGCAGTATGATTGCCACCGAACTTCAGGACATCCTCTTCGGCACCCCGGCTCCTGTCCTAAGCCAGGTAAATCTGGGGGTGCTGAAAGAAGACGAAGTAAACATTATCATTCACGGTCATGAGCCACTGCTTTCGGAAATGATTGTAGCCACCGCTCAAGACCCCCAGATGGTAGAATTGGCTAAAGCTAAAGGAGCCAGTGGCATAAACCTGGCTGGTATATGCTGCACGGCTAATGAGATATTGATGCGCCACGGGGTGCCCTTAGCCGGCAACTTCCTGCAGCAGGAGCTGGCTCTAGTAACCGGGGCGGTAGATGCCATGGTCGTTGATGTCCAGTGTATTATGGAGTCACTACCCGACATCGCCCAGTGTTACCACACCAAGATTATCACCACCTCACCCAAGGATAAAATTGGCGGAGCGATGCACATTGAGTTTAATGAGCGCAACGCTATTTTATCAGCCAAGGAGATAGTCAAAGTCGCTATCGAGAACTTCCCCAAGAGGGGCAGTAATATCAGCATCCCCAAGGAGAAAACCGACCTGATTGCCGGCTTCAGCCATGAAACAATTAACTATCTACTCGGTGGCCTTTTCCGGGCCTCCTACCGACCGCTAAATGACAATATCATCAACGGCCGCATTAGGGGGGTTGCGGGTGTTGTTGGCTGTAATAATGCCCGAACTACACATAATGAAGGGCACATCGCCATGGTTAAAGAACTTATCAAGAACGATGTGCTGGTAATTCAAACCGGTTGCAGTGCCATGGCCAGCGCCACGGCCGGGCTTATGGTCCCCGAGGCAGCCGCCGAATATGCCGGCGAGGGACTGGCTTCAGTATGTGAAGCCGTAGGCATCCCGCCGGTACTGCACCTAGGTTCTTGTGTTGATAACAGCCGAATCCTGATGGCAGCTACAGCCATGGTAAAAGACGGGGGCTTAGGCGATGATATAAGCGACCTGCCTGTGGCTGGAGCTGCCCCCGAATGGATGAGCGAAAAGGCAATTTCCATCGGACAGTATTTTGTCGCCTCAGGGGTATTCACCATATTCGGTGTAAACTGGCCCACTACCGGTAGCACCGAGGTAACTCAATTTCTGTTTAAAGATTTTGAAGAGATGTACGGTGGCATGTGGGCTTTTGAGCCAGACCCGCTTCTAGCCGCCAAACTGATGATTGAGCACATTGATAAGAAGCGTAAAGCCCTAGGCATTGACAAAGCCAGAGAAAGGGTACTCTATGACATGACGATGAGAAGGGAGCTTGAATAGCTTAGTAAGAGAGAAAGACCGGAGGAAAGTTAGGTTATGTCAAAAATAATCGCATCAGCAGCCATCAGAGGTGCCCATAAGATTTTAGACCAGGCAGAAGAAAAATGGCAAATGGCGATGGATAAATGGGGAGCCAATGAGCCGGTGGGCTTCCCCAATACTGCTTACTATCTGCCGGTAATCTACGGGATTTTAGGCATCCCGGTAGAAAAACTGGGTGACATGGAACAGGTCTTAAAGAAATGTAAAACTATCATCCCACCCCCAGTTAGAGAAGAGCACCCGCTACCTTATCTGGCACCAGCCCTTGATGCCGGAATGGTAACCTTCTTCGCTGAGGAGATTATTGAGGCAATAAGATACCTCGAGCAGCCTGACTTCTATGTTGGGGGAGAAGAGCCTACCGACAACAATATCTGGCTGGGCGCTGCTGATGACGTCATCCTGAGGAAAAGGGGAATTGAATTCGTTGACGGCACTGCCCCCGGCTTTGCCGCTATCCTCGGGGCAGCACCGAGTAGCGAAATTGCCGCCAAAATTGCCCAAGAACTGCAACAGAAAAACCTCTACGTCTTTATGTCAGCCGAACACGATGGCAAAAGGTTCTCTGAACAGCTCCTGGAAGCCGGGGTACAAATCGGGTGGCCGACCCGTTTGGTCTCATTTGGCCCTGATGTTACGGCAACCGTATTTGCTGCTGGCTTTGCCATCAGGGCGAGCTTCTCCTTCGGTGGCATCGGACCCGGTGAGTACCGCAAACACCTTATCTACAACAAGGACCGCATCTTCGCCTTTGCCCTGCCGCTGGGTTATGTCACTGATGAGTGGTATGCCAATGCCGCCGGGGCAATCAATTTCGGCTTCCCAACCATTGCTGATACCCCAATACCCGAGGTCTTACCCACCGGGATTTGCACCTATGAGCATGTTGTCTCTAATGTCCCTCACGATAACATCGTGGCTAAAGCGATAGAGGTAAGAGGACTTAAGGTTACTCTAGCCGAGGTGCCGGTTCCTGTCGCCTACGGCCCTGCTTATGAGGGGGAGCGAGTCCGTGGCGAGGACATTTACCTCGAGTGTGGCGGAGGCAGAAGCCCGGCTGTGGAGTGGGTCACCTCAAAACGCATGGACGAGGTTGAGGACGGAAAGATTGAAGTCGTTGGTCCTGAAATCACTGACGCCGGCCCACCCTCTCAATTGCCCCTAGCCATAGTGGTTGAAGTTGCCGGCAGAGAAATGCAGGAGGACTTTGAACCCATCTTAGAGCGGCAAATTCACCACCTCCTTAACTACGCTCAGGGAGTAATGCACATCGGGCAGAGGGATATCGCCTGGCTGAGAATTAGTAAGTCGGCGGTGGAAAAGGGCTTCAGGTTGGAGCATCTTGGTTACATCCTCCACGCCAGACTGCATCAGGATTTCGGCCGAATCTTTGACAAACTCCAGGTAAAAATCCATACCGAAGCGGATAAGGTAAAGGGGATTATAGAGCAAGCAAGAGCAGTATATCATACCCGGGATGCCCGCATTGAGGGGATGATGGATGAGACTACCGATATCTATTACTCGTGCACCCTATGCCAGTCCTTTGCCCCCGGTCATATCTGTGTCATTAGTCCGGAAAGAACCGGGCTTTGTGGCGCCTATAACTGGATGGATTGCAAAGCCGCCTACGAGATTAACCCCACCGGACCAAATCAGCCGGTGGAAAAGGGGGAGATAATAGATGCCAAGCTTGGGCAGTGGAAGGGGGTAAACGAATTTGTCTACAAAGCCTCTCGCGGCAATATTGACCATTATAACCTCTACAGTATCGTCCATGACCCGATGACTACCTGCGGCTGCTGCGAGTGTATCGCTGCGGTAGTTCCCATGTGTAATGGGGTAATGACGGTAAATCGTGAATTTACCGGGATGACCCCCTCCGGGATGAAGTTTACCACCCTGGCTGGTACTATCGGTGGCGGGATCAGTACCCCCGGCTTTGTCGGCCACGGCAAGTATAATATCACCCAGAGGAAGTTCATCACTGGCGATGGTGGTATTAAGAGAATAGTCTGGATGCCAAAAATGCTAAAAGAGGAGATTGCCGAACGATTTAAAGCCAGGGCTGAGGAGCTGGGTACTCCTGACCTCCTTGACCAGATTGCCGACGAAACAGTGGGTACCACTGAAGAAGAAATTCTCCCCTTCCTGCAGGAGAAGGAACACCCTGCCCTGAGCATGGAGCCACTATTTTAGGAAAGGAGCCTACGGTGCCGCTTACTGGAATTGAAATATTTAAGCTGCTGCCCAAGACAAACTGCAGTGAATGTGGGGTACCTACCTGTCTTGCCTTTGCCATGAGCCTGGCGGCAGGTAAAGCCGAGCTAGCTGCTTGCCCCTATGTCTCAGAGGAAGCCAAAGTCAAACTATCAGAAGCGGCGGCACCCCCAATTCTACCGGTTACCATCGGGGTTGGGGAGCGGGCACTAAAGATTGGCGGGGAAACAGTTATGTTCCGCCACGAGAAAAGATTTGAAAACCCTCCCGGCATAGCGCTACTTTTGACTGACAGTATGGATGAAAAGGAAATTGATGAGAAACTGGAGCGCCTGAAGAGCCTTAAATACGAAAGGGTAGGGCTTACCCTCCAGCCAGAACTGGTGGCAATAAAAGATAGTTCCGGGGACGGGGGTAAGTTTGAAGCCCTGGTTAAAAAGGTGGTGCAAAGTACTGACCGCGGCCTTATCCTGATGAGCGATAGCCCTGATAACTTATCAGTGGGCTTAAAGGTCTGCGCCGACCGTAAACCACTCCTTTATGCCGCCACCAAAGAGAATGCCGAGCGCCTGATAACCTTGGCTAAGGAGAACTCTTGCCCCCTAGCCGTAAAAGCCCCCGGTCTTGAAGAGCTTAGCCAGCTTGTAACGAAACTTACTGAGGCCGGACGTAAAGACCTGGTCTTGGATTCAGGGGCAAGAACGGTTCGTCAGGCATTTGAAGACCAGGTAATCATCAGGTCTTCAGCCTTAAATAAAAAGTTTCGCCCACTCGGTTTTCCCACCATTGTTTTCCCCGCTGAGATGACCTCAGACCCGATGAAGGAAGCCTTGATTGCCTCGATATTTGTCGCCAAATATGCCGGTATTATTGTGCTCTCTGACCTTCGCGGCGAAAGCCTGTTCCCCCTGCTGGTTGAGCGGATGAACATCTTTACCGACCCGCAACGTCCACTGATGACCAAGCAGGGCATTTATGATATCGGTGGTCCTGATGAAAACTCACCGGCGCTTATTACCACCAACTTCTCGCTTACTTACTTCATTGTCTCTGGTGAAATAGAATCAAGCAAGGTTCCCAGTCACCTGCTGGTTATGGATACTGAAGGACTCTCGGTCATGACCAGCTGGGCAGCCGGCAAGTTTGTTGCCGATGCCATTGCCCCCTTTGTCAAGAAGAGTGGTATCGAGGATAAGATAAAACACCACAAACTGATAATCCCCGGCTACATTGCCGCCGAACAAGGCGGACTGGAAGAAGAACTACCCGGCTGGGAGATCCTGGTTGGCCCCAGGGAAGGAGCCCATATCCCTGCCTATCTCAAAACTTGGCAAGCGTAAGGAGTGGAGCCATGATTTTAATTGGTGAAAACTTAAATATTATGTCAAAAACTATCGGCCCGGCACTTAAAGAGAGGGCGCCCCAGCCGATTCAGGAAATGGCTAAGGCTGAGAGCAAGGCTGGTGTTAGTTATTTAGACCTCAATATCGGCCCGGCAAGAAAGGGAGGGGATGAAGTGATGGCCTGGGCGGTTTCTACCATACAGGAGGTAACAGACCTGCCTCTGTCACTGGATACAACCAACCCGATTGCTATAGAAGCCGGGCTAAAGGTACATCAAGGCAAGGCACTCATCAATTCCATCTCCCTGCAACCGGATAGGCTGGAGCAGGAATTACCTCTGGTGCCAAAATATAAGGCTAGCATGATAGGGCTCCTTTGGGGGACAGAAGGTATGCCCCGTGATGCCAACGAAAGGTGCCTTCTGGCAGTTGATATTGTCTATAAAGCCAATGAATTAGGCATCCCCAATGAAGATATCTGGATTGACCCTATCGCTACCCCGGTATCTGTAGAAATAAACCAGGTAAAGGCCTGCCTTGAATTTATGAGCATGCTCGGAGAGATTGCCCCCGGATGTAAATCCGTGGTTGGTCTATCCAATATCTCCAATGGCACCCCTGCCAACTTAAGACCTTATCTTAACCGGACTTACCTGATGATGCTCCTAAAATATGGCCTTTATTCAGCCAT
Organism: Chloroflexota bacterium; assembly: GCA_030602375.1. Lineage (GTDB taxonomy): Bacteria > Chloroflexota > Dehalococcoidia > Dehalococcoidales > JAUVZV01 > JAUVZV01. The sequence goes on from JAUVZV010000008.1 coordinate 29,887, forward strand.
AGTGGATGCCTTTGACCCCGAGCTGATTGAGATAGCCAAGGGCAATAGACCCAAACTGGTAAGCCTGGTGCACCAAGTTATGGACGGTGAAAAACCTGACCCCTCATCCTTAAGCCCGGAAGAGATAAAGTATATCAAGACGACCCGGGTTTTAATGGGTGAGACGCTCTATTCCCATTCCTGGCTTGAGGTATAA
>JAUVZV010000014.1 GCA_030602375.1 Chloroflexota bacterium
CTATATTCAGAAATACGGTGACTTTAAGTTATAAAAGTGTCCAGAGGAGATATTGTTGACAACTTATAGCATTACCCTAATCCCGGGAGATGGTATAGGACCTGAGGTCACCCAAGCCACCAGGAGGGTGCTGGAAGCCACCGCGGTCAAATTTCACTGGGAGGTGGCTTCCGTGGGCAGTAAAGCCGAGGAAATGTTCGGCACTCCCCTACCCGACTACGTCCTTGACTTGATTAAGAAAAATAAGGTCGCCCTAAAAGGTCCGGTTACCACCCCGGTAGGCTCAGGCTTCAGAAGCGTTAACGTTGCCCTGCGCCAAAACCTGGGACTTTACGCCTCCCTTAGGCCATGCAAGACCTACCCCGGCATCGCATCGCCCTATAAGGATATAGACCTGGTTATTATAAGAGAGAATCTTGAAGACCTCTATTGCGGTATTGAGTTTGAAGTGAGAGCCGCGGAGACCTTAAGGTTAATTGAACTGGTTAAAGATTTGAAAGGGAAAGAAGTCAGGGAAGATAGTGGCATCAGCCTGAAGGTTATCTCCAGAGAAGGTAGCGCCCGGATTTTGAGGTTTGCCTTTGAGTATGCCCGCCAAAACAGGAGAAAAAAGGTAACCGCAGTGCACAAAGCCAATATCTTGAAATTCTCCGACGGGCTTTTTTTAGCCACCGCCAAGCAGATAGCCAAAGACTACCCTAAAGTTGAGTTTGAAGATATGATTGTAGATAACCTCGTCATGCAACTGGTGAAAAAGCCACAGCAGTATGATGTTCTGGTGGCACCCAATCTCTATGGTGACATTATCTCCGACCTGTGCGCTGGCCTGGTGGGTGGACTGGGGGTGGCACCGGGGGTGCACCTCGGTGATGAGGTAGCTATCTTTGAAGCGGTACACGGCAGCGCCCCTAAATACGCCGGGCAAAATAAGGTCAATCCGATGGCAATGATGCTCTCCGGGGTGATGATGCTGCGCCACCTCGGCGAAAAGCAAAGTGCCACCAACTTAGAAAAGGCCATCATCGAGGTAATTAGGGAGGGGAAAAACCTGACCTACGATTTGAAGCCCGGTGCACCAAAAGACCAGATAGCAACTACTTCACAGGTAGCTGATGCCGTAATTGAGAAGCTGAAGAAGTAAATATCATAAGGTTGTGGGGGCAGAAATGGACTGTATTTTCTGTGATATTGTCAGCGGCAAGATACCCAGTGATACCGTCTATCAAGATGAAGAGGTGATGGCTTTCCGCGACATTAACCCCAAGGCAAGCACCCACCTAATTATCATCCCCAAAAGCCATATCCCAACACTTGCCCATCTAAGTAAGGAGCAGCTACCCCTTATGGGACGCTTAGTGGGCATAGCCAACAAGCTAGCCAAAGATGAGGGCATCTCTCAAAGTGGCTATAAGGTGGTGATTAACTGTGGAAGGGGAGGTGGACAGCTGGTGCCTCACCTCCACCTGCACCTTATCGGCGGCCGGTACTTTTTTGAGCCGCCACTTTAGGAAGCCGGCCTAGTTTGATTTCTGTATACAAACAGATAAATAAGCAGCCCGGCAATGCTCTTGGCATCGCAAATCTTGCCTGAACTAATCAAAGCGGGAATCTCACTCACCGGCACCCGCACCAGCCCAATCTCCCCAGTATCCTCAGCATAAAGCTGGCTGGGGGCAAGGTCGGTAGCCAGATAAAGGTAAAGGTATTCGCTTGAATAGCCGGGTGAAGAGTAGAAGCCGCCCAGAGGCTCAACTTTCTTTGGCAGATAGCCTATCTCCTCACGCAGCTCCCGACAAACGGCAGCCTCCGGGTCCTCACCAGATAAAATACCACCAGCCGGTATTTCCAGTAGCTCCCTCTCCACCGGCTTACGAAACTGACTCACCATTAGAACATTATCATTCTTATCAACAGTGACAATGGCGACACAATCACCGTGCTCTACAATCTCCCTGGTGGTCTTTCTGCCGCTGGGTGTCTTAACCGTATCCACCCGCACCCTTATCGCCCGTCCCTCAAAGATAAACTTGCTTGAGAGCGTCTTCTCCTCAGCCAAATTAGGCCCCCTCTAACTTGTAGATTAGGGCTATCTCGTCACAATCAGGGAATTTAGGACAGTGGAAACACTCCGCCCAGACCTTGCGTGGCAGTTCCATCTTATCTACCTTATAGAAACCAAACCTCTCAAAAAATTCAGCTTTATAGGTCAGGCAAAAGACAGTGTCAATGCCAAGTTGCTTCACCTCGTTAAGGCAGGCTTCTACTAGCTTGGTGCCAAAACCCTGCTTTTGAGCTTCCTCAGTTACTGCCATCGACCTTATCTCAGCCAAATCCGACCAGCTAACATGAAGCGCCACACAGGCAGCCACCCGCTCACCCTCTCTAATCACAAAAAAGTCCCTGATATTTTCGTATATTTCAGCCAGTGAGCGAGGTAACATCTCCCCCTTATCAGCAAAGAAGTTAATTAGCCGATGCATCTGGGGAACATCGCTGATTTTAGCCTTTTCCACCCTCAACTTACTACCTACCTTTCAATCTCTGTTCCAGAGAACTATAGAAAGAGTCTCGCCGGCGAATTCTCAAAAAACGAGCCAACTTAGAGCTACTTTTTACCGTAATAAGAGCACCATTTGATATCGGTAAGTTTATATGCCCATCAACGGTTACTACGGCTTCATGGGTGGTACTGAGGTGCAACCTAACTACCGCCTGAGACGGTAATACCAGAGTATAAGAGGAGCTGAGATGCGGCAGGAGCGGCAAGAGCAGGAATTCTTTAGCCTGCGGGTGGAGAACAGGACCACCGGCAGCCAAAGAATAGCCGGTGCTGCCGGTAGCCGTAGCCACAATCACCCCATCAGCCCGATAGGTAGTCAGTGGCTCATTATCAATAGTGGCTTCTAAATAGACCAGGCGGGCTATTGCCCCCCGCCCCACCACTACATCATTTAGGGCATAGAAGAGATGCCGTGAGGGGTGCTCATCAGCACAAGGGAAAACCTCAGCTTCAAGCATTGCCCTCTCGTCAACCCAGCCTTTCCCATCAAGCAAAGCCGGCAACTTTTCCAAAACTTCATCCGGACCAAGTTCAGTCATAAATCCCAGCTTCCCCAGATTTACTCCAAGGATAGGAATTGAGTTAGGCACTACTACCTGAGATGAGCGTAGAATAGTGCCATCACCACCAATACTAATGATTAAATCCGTTCCCTCTAGCTCTGACCTTGCCTCCCCCTCCTCACGAGCAGAACACAGCCAAGCCGAGATTCCGCTGGAACTTAAGAATTCTTCCACCTCTTTAGCCAGAGTACGGGCAGCATCAATCAGAGGGTTATAGAGGATACCGATTCTTTTCAAAGCCGTAACCTGTTTTTCAGAATGAAACCGTACAACTTACGAGGACAAATGAAGTGTAGCACCCTAGCTTTTAGGGTGTCAAGGTAAACTATTATTTGACACTCTCTATATTCGTCCTATACTATATTATTAACCTTAAAGGAGGTATCACAAGAACAATGGAAGCCAAGATAGTTTATTTTCCAGAACCCGGACCTCAGAACACTGAGGAAGTACTACGCATCGCTAACAACCGGGCAAAGGAACTGGGGATAAAGACAATCGTCGTTGCTTCCACCAGAGGGCAGACTGGAGCAAGGGCTACCGAGGTCTTTAGTGGGATTAAGCTGGTAGTGGTCAGCCAGATAACAGGTTTTGAGGGGCCAAACACACAACAAATGACCCCGGAAAACCGGAAAAAGATTGAGAGTAAGGGGGAAACAATCCTTACCACGGCACACATTTTCGGTGGACTGGCGGCATCAATGCGAATCAAATTCGGCATGTATCTATTTGAGGAGGTGGTGTCTAATACCCTGCGGCTCTTCGGGCAGGGTACCAAGGTAGCCTGTGAAGTTGCCATCATGGCAGCTGATGCCGGGCTAGCGCGCACTGATGAGGATATCATCGCCATCGCCGGTACAAACCAAGGGGCAGATACAGCCCTACTCTTAAGACCAGTTACCTCCAGGGAATTTTTCGACCTCAAGATTAAAGAGATTCTGTGTAAGCCACACTTTTAAGGACAGACTAGCACCTCTTCAACTTGATTGCATAATGAGGAGAACCGCAGCAACACCGACCATAACAATAGCAACTCCCAGCAAAATATAAAATATAGAGGATAGTTAGGTGCTTCCAGCCCACTTCCTTATCCCCCCCTTTTTACCACCCTTGCGGCGCCTATCATATATAGCCTTGCCCAGACGTTTTACAGCCCGGCTTGACTTAAACCGATTCAGGTTTAAAAAGCCCTTGGTTTTATTCACCTAATGACACCCTCTTCCGCAGTCGGTAAGTAAGTTAGAGGATTTACCTTCTCTCGCGGCTGAAAACGAAGATATAGATTATCTCCAATATGCCCAGGGTATTAATCAATAAGAGCGCCACAAACCAGACTAAGTGCCCGTTTCCAGATGCCCGCCACAGTGCTACCCCCTTCCATGCCATTGACCACGCCACAACCAGACCGGTTACCAGCCAAAATATGGCTACATTTGGAAAGAAAGGACATACCAAATTCTCCAGCATTTCTTGACTCCTTTATCTTTAATATAATGATTAATCTTAGACCTTCCTCGTCTTTAACCAACTAGCTTAGGCAAAGTCTGGCTCTGAGGCGAGCTTCCCTGCCTTTGACCAGTTGTGCTTGGGGTAATCACGAAGGATGACCTGCACATGCTCCGGGGGAAGACCCGGCAGGGAGCTAGTCACTGCCTTGGTGATACCTTGAATCATCTTTTTCTTCTGTTCAATGGTGCGTCCTTCCCACATCTCCACAAATACTATCGGCATTTTTACCTCCTTCTATAATTTACAGTGTATTTGAAAACAAAACCTTTTGGTTCTAATAGTTTTAATAAAGGACTACTCGCTCTCTTCACCCACTTCAGTTTTCCCCTCAAGTAGTTTTTCAACGGGTGTTTTATCAGCAAGTTGCAACCTATCACTGAACCTTGTTAATTTTCTTTCAGCGTCTTCATACTTTCCTACAGCATGTCTAATATGCCCACCCAATGTTGCGTAATCTTGTTGAAAATCTGAAAGGTCACTTTGCAGACGACTCACATAGCTAAGGATTTCACCTGCGGCTTTCTCAAACTGTAGTCCCTTTAGACCTTGTACAATAACCTGCAAATAGGCATAGAAACTGTTTGGTGATACAGGAATTACCTTCTTTTCAATGGAGTAAGAAAATATGTCATTTTCTTCCGTACCTCGAATAATTGTCTCATAATAGACGTTTTCGGCAGGTATATACATAAGAGCAAAGTCAAATGTGTTTTCGTCAGGTAAAATATATTTGGCTGCATCATCAATATGCTTCTTAATATTGCGAGTGAATTGGCGCCGTAGGGCTTTTCGCTCTTCTTCAGACTCCGCTTTAATTACTCGCTCAAAATCATCAATGGGGAATTTAGAATCAATTGGGACTAAATTTTTTCCAATTCGCACAACTGCATCTACTGTTTCACCACTTCGGAATTTATATTGTAAGGAGTAAAAATCCGGTGGTAGAATGTCAGCTAATAACTTCTCCAGTAGAAATTCACCAAAACCACCTCTAAATTTTGGTGCACGTAGAAGTTCTTGTAGGCTTGAGATATTCTTGCCCACTTCTTCTATATGCTTTGTTCCCTCGGTCAGCTTTCCCAGGCTCTTCTGCAGTTCACCGAAAACTCCCATGCTCCCCTCCATCTTTTCTCCCACTACCTTCGTCAGAGCATCACTTTGCTCTTTCCATGTTTGCCGCGTGCGAAGCCTATCCCAAACAAGGAAACCACCCAAAATCACTAGAACCACCAGTAGAATAATGATTGCAGTTTCCATGACTTCTCCTAAGGTGCCCGGTTGGCATCAGTAAATAAGAATACTCAAATCCATTATACACCACAAGTCAGTCAAAAACGCATGGGAGGACAGCAAAGGACACAAGAGGACGTTGAGCAGGAAAAACTAAGTAAACATCCTGGCGGCAAGCTCGGCGAGCCTCATGATGTAGCCGGGGATAATACCCAGAAGAAGTACGCCAGAACAGGAAATGGCTAGGGCAACTCTTAAGGTTCCAGATGAAGGCACCTTCTCCTCGGAGGCTGGCTTATTAAGCCACATCACCTTCACCACCCGCAGATAGTAGTAGGCGGAGATGGCACTGTTTATCACCGCAATAACCACCAGCCACAAAAGGTCATGTTGAACGGCAGCACTGAAGATATAAAACTTAGCCATAAAGCCGGCTGCTGGCGGCATGCCAATAAGGGAAATAAGACATAAGGTAAGCCCTAATGACACTATTGGTGAGCGCTTGCCCATACCGGCATAGTCTGAAATCTGGTCACTGCGAATCTTATCTGATATGGCGATAATGGCGATAAAGGCACCCATATTAGTCAGGGCATAGCAAGCTAGGAAGAAGAGGACGGTGCTCTGCCCCAGAATATTCCCCGCTGGAGAAAAACCCACCACCGCCAGCCCCACCATAAGATAGCCCGCCTGGGCGATGCTTGAGTAACCCAGCATCCGCTTGATATTTACCTGGGGAATGGCGGCAACATTACCCCAGGTCATACCAATAGCACTCAAGACGGCGATAACTAACCCCCAATTAAGGCTCAGCCACTCAGGAAGTCCAAAGGAGGAGAAGAATACGCGCAGTATAATGGCAAAGCCAGCCGCCTTGCTGGCTACAGAGAGATAGGCGGTTATCGGTGTTGGTGCCCCTTCATAAACATCAGGAACCCACATATGGAAGGGAACCGCCGCCATCTTAAAGCCAAAGCCGGCTACCAGTAACACAATACCCAAGATAAGCGCCGGACTAGAAAGCACCCCCTCAAGTGAGAGCGTCTGGACAGTCTGGGCAATCTCCAGAAGCTGTGTCTTGCCGCTAACACCAAAAATAAGTGCCATCCCGTAGAGCAGCACCGCCGAGGCTACCGCTCCCAAAAGCAGGTATTTTAAGGACGCCTCAGTTGACCTGCTATCTTTTAAGAAACCAACCAGGATATAAAGGGAGATGCTAGCCAGCTCCAAGGCAACGTAGAGAGAGATTAGCTCGGTTGCCGCCGCCATCAGCATCATGCCCAGCGTGGATAAAAGCACTAGGGCATAGTATTCACCCTGAAAGCGGCTAAACCTGGACACATAATCAACCGAAGAGAGGATAACCAGGGCAGCAATACCCAAAAACAGGAGCTTGAAAAAGAGGGCAAAACCATCCACCGCCAGCATATTATTAAAGATAAGTTGAGAGCTACCGCCCCACATGGCGATGGTGAAGGCAGCAGATACTACAAGCCCAATTATACTGACCACCACCAGGTAGCCCTTGCGCTTAATAAAGAGGTCAAGCAAGATTACCGCTAGGGCAAAGATGCCCAGACTCAACTCTGGAATGAAGAGCTCAAGATTCAACACCTACTCCTTTAACCACCTAATAGACTCATAACGGGTACAATACCGGTCTTGATAATATCGGTTAAGATTGCCGGATAGATACCGACCAGCATAATCACCGCCACGAAAGTAAATATGGTCACTTTCTCCAAGGTATCGGCATCACGAGTGCCATTAAATTTCTCCAGTGCCGGGCCGTAAAATACACGCTGCAGCATCCACAAGATATAGCCGACGGTGATAACAATCCCCAAAACCGCCAGGATGGTATAAACCTGAATGCCAGCCACCGCGGTGCTGGAAAAACTGCCCACAAAAACCAGAAACTCAGCAGCAAAGCCACTAGTAGTCGGCAAACCCAGTGCAGCCAGCCCAGCTACCGAGAAGACAACAGCAATCACCGGCATCTGCCGCACCAGCCCACCGAATTTAGCAAGGTCACGCTCCCCGGTATTGTGTATCACCAGTCCGGCCATAGCAAACAGGAGCCCGGTGATAAAGCCGTGGCTGAACATCTGGAGTGAAGCCCCAACCAGGCTCACCTGACTTAAGGCGAAAATGCCCAAAAGCACATAACCCATATGGCTGATGCTACTATAGGCAATCATCCTTTTGATATCTTTCTGCCTCAAGGTAACTGCCGCCCCGTAAAGCACGCTAACCACCGCCAGCGCTACCAGAAGCGGGGCATAGGTGCGGGCAATATCGGGAAATATGGTTACACAAAGGCGAATCATCCCGTAGCCGCCCATCTTAAGCAGTGCCCCAGCCAGCACCACACTTACCGCCGTTGGGGCGTCGGTATGGGCATCGGGTAACCAGTTATGAAGTGGAAATACCGGTAATTTAACAGCAAAACCAGTAAACAAGAGGAAAAATATTGCCGCCAGCGGAATTACCGCCGTATATGAGCCAATCCCAGCTTGGGCAATATCAACCATACTGAGGCTGCCGGTAGTAAAATAAAGCGAAAGAATGCCGGCCAGCATCATGGCACTGCCCAACAGGGTATATACAACATACTTCATGGCTGAATATTCTTTTCTGCCGCTTCCCCAGATAGAAATTAGGAAAAACATCGGGATAATCTCTATCTCCCAGAAGAGGAAAAAGAGCAATAGGTCAAGGGCGCAAAATACCCCCAGAATACTGGTTTCAAGCAGGAGTAGCCAGGCAAAGTACTCCCTCAGTCTTAAATCAATCTTCCAGGAGATTAAAACGACCAGAAAACCAAGTAGCGCCATCAAGATAACCAGCGGCAGGCTTAAGCCATCAACACCCAGATGGTAGTTAGCATTAATCGCCCCAATCCAAGCTAGCTTTTCCTCAAACTGTACTGCGCCAGCCAGCCCCATTGACCTATCAAAAACTAAAAAGAGGAAAATAGACAAAGCCAGGGGGACAAGGGTAAATAAAGCGGCAAGATACCTAATCAGCCGCTGGGTAAGATTAGGCACAAAGGCGATTATTATCGCCCCGACTGCGGGCAGGAAGATTATGGTTGATAGATAGCTAAATTCCACCAGCAAAACTCCACATAATTATCCAAAGAAATACAAACTAAGTATAATTGCCAGAACCCCAATTATGATAAAAAGCCCGTAAAGCTGCAACTGCCCGGTCTGCGTCCGGCGAATAGCCCGGCCAGAAGCTATGGTTACCTCAGCCACCCCATTTACCGCCCCGTCAACGCCTCTGCTATCAAAATACTCAAGACCGGCAAAAAATCCACCAACTAAAGACTTCCTGACGAAAATATCTTCGTAGAGTTCATCTAACCAGTATTTACGATAAAACAGGGTATAAATTGGCGAGAAAAGCCTACCGATTTTCTCTGCTGACAGCCATTTAGCGCCATAGATAGCATAAGCTAGGAGAATGCCCAGACCAGCCAGAATTAGTGATAACCAAGGCATACCGTGGGTTAAGACGCCAAAAAATCCCTCCACAAAGCCGTGAGTTTCCCCGTGACCTAGAAACTGGCCAAAATGCCCGGTAACATTCCAGAAACCGGATACCACCGCCAGCACTGCCAGAACCACCATTGGCCGGAGCATAACCAGTGGCGATTCGTGGGGTTTGCCATGAGCCTCAGGACCGCCACCCCGATATTCACCACCAAAGGTTAAAAACACCGCCCGGAACATGTAAAAGGCGGTCATAAATACCGTTATTATTGCCAGGTAGAATAGAATGGGTTGTCGCTCAAAGGCAGCAAGTACAATCTCATCCTTGCTCCAGAACCCCGCCAGTGGCCAGATGCCAGCGATGGAAAGCGAGGCGATAACAAAGGTAGCGTAAGTCCAAGGCATAACCTTTCTCAGACCACCCATAAGTTTCATATCAAAGGTCCCGGTGGCATGGTTGACACTACCCGCCCCGAGGAAGAGTAGCGCCTTAAAGAAGGCATGATTGAAGAGGTGGAAAATACCGATGGCAACACCACCCACCCCCAGCCCAAGCATCATATAGCCCAGCTGACTGATGGTAGAATAGGCCAAGACCCGTTTAATATCGGTCATCACCAGGCCCATTGAGGCGGCAAAGATAGCGGTAAAGCCACCTACAACAGCTACCGTGGTCAGAGCTTGTGTTGAGTGCTCAAAGAGGGGGAACATGCGGGCCACCAGAAAGACGCCGGCAGCAACCATAGTGGCGGCATGGATGAGGGCACTGACCGGGGTTGGGCCCTCCATAGCATCGGGAAGCCAGGTATGGAGTGGGAACTGCGCTGACTTACCCACCGCTCCGGAAAAAATACCAATCGCCCCCCAGGTTAAAACGGTACCAGAAAGCACACCAGTAAGAGCCAATTCATGAAGCTCAGCAATATCAAAGGTGCCGGTGTTAAAGAAGAAAAGCAAAATCGCTATCAGGAAGCCGAAGTCTCCAAGGCGGGTAACAATAAACGCCTTCTTGGCAGCATCAGCCGCCGCGGGCTTGTGGAACCAGAAACCAATGAGAAGATAGCTGCAAAGGCCAACCAGCTCCCAGAAAACATAAAGCAGAATCAGGTTAGATGCCATAACCAGCCCCAGCATTGAGGCGGTAAATAGCGACATAAAGGCAAAGTAGCGGTGGTAACCGGGGTCACCGTGCATATAACCCTGTGAGTAGACCTGCACCATCAGGCTGACCAGGGTAACGATAATGAGCATCACCGCCGTCAGTGAATCAACGATGAGCCCCAGCTGAATTGTAATTCCGCCCTCAATCACCACCCAGGTTATATCGGGTACTGGTAGCTTGTGACCTGGCGCCGCCATTACCGCGATGAGTACCCAGACTGATAGGGCAAAGGAACCTAAAAGTGAGGCCACAGTAACATAGCCGCTTAACTTTGGCTTATGATTTAGCAAGGGCCTCAAAAATAAGGAGATTACCGCAAAAGAGATAAGCGGCAGTAAAAAGATAAGCCAGATGAGTGCTGACGGTATCACAGCTTACTTAACACCTCTCTAGCTACATGTTCTCTATCTTCCGGCACCAGGATTAAGTAGTCCCCAAGCTCCTTCCCCATCACTTCACCCGCAGCCGGCAGGATTCGAGCCGGAATCCCTTCCCCTTCAAAGTAGAGCTTCCACATCTCAGCCAGCATCAAGGTTTCTACCTTCTTAATCTCAACCCACATACTAAATTACCATTTCATTAAATCTATTCTTGTGGCATCAATAGTCTCATAGTGACGATAGATAGCAATTATTATGGCCAGGCCAACGGCTACCTCGGCTGCCGCCACCACCATGATGAAAAGGGCAAAAACCTGTCCGGTTAGAAGCTCAGGCACGATATAACTGGAGAAGGCGACCATGGCGATATTCACTGCATTGAGCATAAGCTCGATGGACATCAGGATAACAATGGCATTTCGTTTCGCCAGAGCCCCATATAGCCCGATTGAAAACAGTATTGCCGAAAGCATTAGATAGTGCTCTAAACCAACCAGCATCTACTTCTCCCTCACCAGAACAATAGCACCCAAAATAGCAGCCAGCAGCAGCACCGCAGCAACCTCAACAGCCAAGATAAAGCCGCCCTCACCAAAAAGCTTAATTGCCAGCGCTGAGGTAGTGGGCTCCAGTGGCGCTACACCAGCTAACTGCCACGGGGTAAAAATAACTGCAAAACCAACCACTGCCAAGAATAATAAAGCTACCAGAAAAGCGGGAACTCTGAGTCTGCCGGAAGGACTACCCCACTGCACATCCCTGGTCAGCATGATGGCTAAAATAATTACCACCGAGATGGCACCAACATAAATCAGAACCTGAACTGCAGCCAGAAAATCAGCACTTAAGGTAATATAGATTCCAGCCACTGCCAGAAGGCACAAAACCAGAGACAGGGCTACACGAAAGACATTTCGCAGCAAAACCACCGCCAGTGCCGCCAGTATCACTACTGCCGCTAAGACCCAGAAAGCAATCTCGAGTCCTATTCTCTCTCCTCCTTCTCTCGGTCAAGAAGCAGAGTCTGCCGGGGTAAAGTTTGCTCAATTTCAGGCTGGTAATAACCACTGACCCTTTTTGAAGGCGAGGCTAGCAAAGCCTCCTTATCCTTTACCAGCTCTCGGCGGCGGTATCTTGCCAATTCATAATCATAACTCAAATACAGAGCGTCGTAGGGGCAAGCTTCAACACAGAGGCCGCAAAAGATACAGTAACCTGAATCCACCCCGAACTTCTCCACAATATACTTATTCTCCTCACCCCTTAAGGTTACAATCTCAATGGCGCCCTGGGGACAGCTCTTGGCACAGGTGGCGCAGCCGGTGCATTTAACCTGGTTCCAGATAAGCTCATTGCCCCGAATTCGGCGGGAGGTAGAAAGCCTCTCTTCAGGATACTGCGTGGTAATTGGCCGACGGAAAAGGTGCTTCAGGGTTAGCGCCATACCTTTAGCAATGCCAAGACCAAAAAACCTAGACTGCAACCCGGCCTCCTCCAAGTTTGAAAAATCTAGACCAAACCACTACCAGCACTGCCAACACTCCTAGATTGATTAGGATTATCACCCAGGGTGAAATAGCCGGCAAAGCGACTATCTCAATGCCAGTTACAACTAAATTAAGTAAGGCTAGAGGTAAGAGTGCCTTCCAGGCAAATGCCATCACCTGGTCTATCCGCAGGCGCGGTATGGTGCTTCTTATCCAGAAAATGAAGAAAAAGACACCAAAGACCTTAATTAAAAACCACACAAAGGGAGGCAGCAGCGGTCCCCTCCAGCCACCAAGGAAAAGGGTAGTAATTATGGCTGAGATAGCCAAGACTTCAGCATACTCAACCAGATAAAACATGGCGAATTTCATCCCGGAATACTCGGTATGAAAGCCAGCCACAATCTCCGATTCTGCCTCAAGTAAGTCAAAGGGGGTGCGGTTAATCTCAGCCAGAGCCGCCATAAAAAAGATCAGAAATCCAAGCGGCTGGAGCAAGATAAAGGGCAAATCCTGTGCTGCCACAATCTTAATCATTGATAGGGAACCAGTAAGCAGTACCACCCCGACAATTGACAGCAGCAGTGGAATCTCATAGCTTACTACCTGAGCCACATCACGCATGGCGCCAAGCAGGGAATACTTGTTATTGGAAGCCCACCCGGCCATAAACACCCCGACCACCGTTACCGAACTAACCGCTACCACATAGAGGATGCCGATATTGAGGTCAGCCAGGAGTGCCCCACCCCCGAACGGCACCACAGCAAAAATCAAAAGCACCGGGACAAAGGCGACCACCGGTGCCAGCCAGTGAACAATTCTGTCCCCTTTCGCCGGGACAATATCCTCTTTCAAAAGCACCTTGATGGCATCGGCGACCGGCTGAAGGATACCAAAAGGACCGGTGCGGTTGGGACCAAGGCGCACCTGAAACCGCCCAATCCCCCTTCTCTCAAAGTAGATAAAGCCCATGATCGAAGCCAGAACAAAGGTCATGATGATAACTACAAAAACCAGCCAGTGAAGCCAGTATCCTCCCGGCCAATCAGGGGGCAGTGCCGCATTTTGACTTAACACGCTTAACCCAGGGCTGTATATAGCCACTACCTATCTACCTCGCCCATATTGATATCAATACTGCCAAAGATGATGATGACATCAGCCACCTTCCAGCCTAAAGTCATATCCCTAAGGGCAGTCAGGTTAATCAGGCTCGGCGCCCGAATATGAAGCCTATAGGGGGCAATAGAATTATCCGAGACCAGATAAAAACCAAGCTCACCCCTAGGGGACTCAATGTGAGCGTAGGTTTCGCCAACTGGCAATCGCAAGAAGTGCGCCACCTCCGCCTTAACTTCACCCTCAGGTAACCCCTCCATCACCTGTTTAATAATGCGCACACTCTGCCGCATCTCCTGAACCCTTACCCGGTAGCGGTCATAACAATCACCAACGCTACCCGTGGGTATGTCAAACTGAAAACGGTCATAAACCGAGTACGGGTCTGCCTTACGAATGTCCCATTTAACCCCACTGGCACGCAGCACCGGCCCGCTGGCAGAAGCATTTATCGCCATATCTTTGGGCAGGATGCCAACACCTTTGCTTCTGGCCAGTAATATCTCATTCTCCGCCAGAAGCTGGTCATACTCATCAATGTAGCTGGGCATCCTTTGGACAAACTTCCTAAGTGCCGGCAGAAACTCCCCCGGAATATCCTGGCTTACACCTCCTACCCGCATGTAGTTATAGGTGAGCCGCTGACCGGATACCATCTCCAAGAGGTCAAGAATCTTTTCCCTCTCCCGAATCATGTAAAGTATTGGGGTCATAAAGGCACCACAGTCATTGAGGAAGGCGCCAACAGCAATGAGGTGACTGGCAATACGCTGCAGTTCCGCCATAATTACCCTCAGGTACTCAGCCCGCTCTGGCACAGTTATTCCGGCCAGTTTCTCCACCGCCATGACATAAGCCAGATTATTGCTCATTGAGGCCAGGTAGTCCAGGCGGTCAGTTAGGGGAATAACCTGGGTGTAGGTACGTCCCTCAGCCAGTTTTTCAATCCCCCGGTGCAGATAGCCAAAAACCGGCTCTAGGTCAATAAGAACTTCCCCATCAAGGGTTGCCCTCATCCGGAATACCCCGTGGGTGCTCGGATGCACCGGACCTATATTCAGTACAAAGGGCTCGGTTTTAAGTTTAAGTTCAGTCTTAACTGCCATATTTATAGGTAATCCTTCCGCAACGGGTGTCCCTGAAAATCTTCCCAGAGAAAGATTCGCTTCATATTAGGGTGGCCGTCAAACTTAATTCCCAAGAGGTCGTAGATTTCACGTTCCTGAAAATCAGCCCCGCGCCATAAACCGCTAACTGAGGGTAAGGAAGCATGGTTACGGTCATACAGTTGGGTCTTAATTATCAGGCTGTGGTTATGCTTAAGCGAAGTAAGCTGATAGACCAGCTCAAAGTAGCGGGAGTAGTCAACAGCCGTAATAGCGGTGAGATAATCAAACTCCAGGTCTTTGGTATCTTTAAGAAAACTAGCTACACTTAACAGCAGGTCACTTTTTATAGTAACACTATCAGCACCGGAATCTAGAATACCTCCCGGAAATTGCTCTTCCAGTTTACCTGCTATTTCTTTACCCGAAAGTGCTAGCGTCATCTATTTAAAAATTCTTTATTTTAGCTATTTTCTGCTGTAGCATCCTGATGCCATAAAGCAGTGCCTCAGGTCGTGGTGGGCAGCCAGGCACATAGACATCGACCGGAATGATACGGTTATACCCTGGAACCACACTATAGGAGTGCGCAAAAGTGCCGCCACTAATGGCACACGCCCCCATGGCTATCACCCACTTTGGCTCAGCCATCTGGTCATAGATTCGCCGCACCTGAGGCGCCATCTTCCAGGTCAAGGTGCCAGCGGTAATCATTAGGTCAGCCTGACGGGGGGAGGCACGAATAATCTCCATGCCAAAGCGAGAAATATCAAAACGGGAAGCCGCAGTACAAATCACTTCAAAGGCACAGCAAGCCGGAAAGCAGATTACTGTCCAAAGCGATGAGCGACGTGCCCAATTAAGCGTCCAATCCACCGTGGTCAGCAGGATATTCTGCTTAATCTCCTCTTCCAACCACTGATCAGGGTCCGAAATAGGCTTCTGGCTCCTGGCTTTAAGCTCTTCAATAGCCTTACCTTCAGCCTTATCTAGCTCTCCAGCCGAGTAGATATATTCGCTGCTATTAGCCTTTATTTCCATTCCAGCACCTTCTTCCGCCAGGCATAGATATAGCCGACCAAGATAATGAAAATTAGAATTACCACCATGATAAGAGCCGAAGCACCTAGCTCCCTAAGCTCAACTGCCCAGGGATAGAGGAAGATAGCCAGCACATCAAGGGCAATAAACAACAGGGCATAAAAATAATAACGGAAATTGAACTGAACCCAGGTCTTACCTATCGTCTGCATGCCACACTCAAAGGTAGAAGTCTTAACCGGGTTGGGCTTTCGGGGAACAATACCGAGGCGTCTTAGGGTTGGGGGAAGAAGAAGGGTGCTAACAGCAAAGAAAATGGCGACAAGTAAGAATAGACCAATATAACCGTAATTGGCAAGCAACTATTAGCCTCCTTTGCACAAATCGCAAATACTATATCACACCTAATATACTAGGGCAAGAAGGAAAGTCAGAAATTCCTGACCCTATTGACCCCGCTTTCATTACCCAATATGATATGGGCAGTGTGGAAATTATCCCTAATGTTTACCAGCTCACAATTAGAGGCGTCAACATAACAGTCATTGCCGAGGAAGAGCTAACGCTTATTGATACCGGATTTCGTGGCTCATCTCCCCGGGTAATAAACTTTATCCACAGCTTGGGACGCTCAGTTCGGGAAATCAGTCTCATCCTCATCACCCACCACCACCCTGACCACATTGGTTCACTGGTTGAGTTTAGAAAATTTGCCCCCCAGGCAGAGGTTGCCATCCATGAAGCCGACCTCTCACTTGATAGCCAGCTACTCCTGCCTAAAGTGATACGAACGGTTCTTCATTTTCCACTCTTTTCCGCCTTGGAGCCGCTTTTAAACCCTAAACTGGATGAGGTCACTCTTAAACTTAAAGGTGGTGAAGTATTAAGACCGCTAGGCACTCTTAAGGTCATTCATACACCGGGGCATACCCCTGGCAGCATCAGCCTCTTCTCCCCGCAAAGGAAATTACTCATTGTGGGTGACACCATAAACAGCCGTTACCGAAACCTGCGCCTGCCGCCGAAGTCGGTTAGTTCCAGTTTAAGCCAAGCTATAAATTCAATAGCGGCTCTTGCTCAACTTGACTTTGAAATTCTCTGCTGCGGCCATGGTAAACCGCTGACCCAAGATGCCAAAGCCAAGGTACAGAAACTAATTAAGGAGCACCATCCCTAATCAAATTACACCCTTTAATATGGCGCCCGATAGTTTTATCTTGGTAGTGGGTCAATTTGAAATAATAAGACAAAATGTGGGAATAACCCACTTGACAAATCATCCCACCAATGGTATAATGCCAACATGATGGCTGAGATAATAAGGGATACAGATTTCAAAAGGGTATCTGAGAGTGTGAAGCCAGATGCCAAAAAACGAGTAGTTCTGCCCAAGGCCCAAGTGCAGGAAGGTATCACATATCATATATACTGTAATAGCATTGGGCAAATTGTGCTAGACCCACAGGTAACCATCCCAGCTTCGGAAGTATGGCTATTCAACAACCCGGACGCCCTTGCATCAGTTCAGCGGGGTCTTTCGGATGCTACGCAAGGCAGGGTGTCAAAAGTTGACCTTGACGCTTTATAAGGCCAAACGCTTTGTTTGAATTAGAATGGACAGAGGAAGCACACGGGACTTACAACCTGCTCAAGGGTGATGCATCCCAAAAGAAACGCTACAAAGCTGTCAAGAAGACCATTAAGTTCCTAGCAATGAATCCTCGGCACAATAGCCTCCAGACTCACGAATATGTGTGTTTGAAAGGCCCAAACGGGGAAAAGGTTTTTGAGGCTTATGCAGAGCAGAGGACACCAGCAGCCTATAGAGTCTTTTGGTATTATGGCCCTTCTAGAGAAGTAATCACAATTTTTGCGATTACTTCTCACCCATAGCCACGACTTAACTAAGGGAAACTATTTCCGCTATTGTCCAGATCTGATTACTTATCCCCGCTGCCTTTATCTAGGACTACTTGACGACAAATTGGCTTTAATTGTATGGTATATAAAAACAGGGGTTACGAAGGCAATAAGTTCAAGATGCCTTCGTATTAGGCATGCGGGTTATTGCTGGTAAAGCCAAAGGACACCACCTCAAAGTACCAAAGGGGACTCCGACTCGCCCGGCAACGGATTTAGTCCGGGGAGCGATTTTTTCTATCCTAGAGAGTGCTAACTGTGACTGGAGGGGGGTGCTTGACCTATTCTCAGGTAGTGGCGCCATCGGTATTGAGGCCTTAAGCCGTGGTGCCGGGTGGGTTGACTTTGTTGAGCGTGAGCGGCGATGTTGTGATATAATAAAAGAGAACCTGGAAAAGACAAAGCTCAAAGACCAGGCTCATATTTATTGTTGCGATGTAAGTAAGGCAATCTCTTTTCTGGATAAGGAGTACGGCATCATACTGATGGACCCGCCCTATTCTGACTCTTCGATAAGTAATCTATTAACACGACTGGCAACCTCAAAACTGGTTGGACCAAAGACCACCTTGGTAGTAACACACTCGCCCCGCCTCACCTTAAATTCAACCTACGCCAGCTTAAACCTCATTAAAGAGCGCCGTCATGGCGACAGCTGCATTAATATCTATCAGAAGGAGTAAGCTTTGACTGTAGCTATCTATCCCGGCAGTTTTGACCCGATAACTAACGGACACCTCGATATTGCCACCAGAGCGGCTAAGCTTTTCGATAAGCTAGTCATTGGTATCTACGACACCCCGAATAAACCCATCCTATTTAACACCGAGGAGAGGGTAGAACTGGTAAAGAAATCTGTCATCAATCTACCCAATATCGAGGTAGAGGCTTTCTCTGGACTGGTGGTTGATTTCGCCAGGAAAATAGGGGCGCAGACAATGGTTAGGGGACTGCGAATGAGTGCCGATTTTGACCGGGAATTTGATATGGCAATGATGAATAAGAAATTGAATCCTGACTTAGAGCTGGTTTGTCTCATGGCAAACCTCCAGTACCAGTTTCTTAGCTCCAGTCTACTCAAGGAAGCTGCTAGTTTAGGTGGTAATATTAACAACCTTGTACCCGAGCCGGTAGCTATTGCCTTAAGTAAGAAGGTGCAGAACAAGATGTAGAGACTTTGAAAAGCGAGAACCCTATTCACCAAATAGGTAAATTCTTTAACCGTAATTGAGGAGGTAAAAAAACGGATGGCATACAAGATTACGGACGAGTGTATTAGTTGCGGAGCCTGTGAGCCGGAATGCCAAAATAACGCCATTAGCGAAGGGGAAACAATCTATTTGATTGACCCCGATAAGTGCACCGAGTGTGTCGGTATTGCCGAATCATCTCGCTGTGTTGAAATATGCCCGGTAGACTGCTGTATACCTGACCCGGACTATGAGGAAAGCCACGAAGAATTGCTGGAAAAGTGGAGGAAACTGCACCCGGGTGAAACCCCAGCGACTACCTGATACCACCCGGCCTAAAAGTTAAGCATTACCTATAAACTGGAAATTACTAAGTTTTTTGACCTACTTTACCAAAAACTACCTGATTTGGGCAGGGATTATTTTAAAGCTGGCCAAGTCCGCCACTAAAAGAATGACTTTATGGTGTCAAACTCATCAGGAAGCAGAGCCAGCACCTTAGGGAAGTAGTCAAGTAATATCGGGGCTAGGGTGGACTCGGTTACGGCATCAGGTATATCCAGATACTTTATCCAGATAGCAAGCAGGACACCACATAATATGGCTCCCATTACCAAACCAAAAACAGCACCACCGAGTTGATTTATCCATTGCAGCATCATTGCCGAGGCAGCCCACTTAAGTAGCGAGGCAAGCACGGCAGCGACTATCATCACCCCAACTAAAATTATGGCAAAGGCCAAAACCCTAGCCACGCTCTCTGTGGGGATAAAGGTTAAATTTTGGGAAAGCGGGATGTAGTAGAGCCCGGCCAAGATGACACCAATTATTAAGCCAGCAAGCGACAAGCCGGCTTTAATAATCCCAATCCTCAACCCAATTACGGTTGAGATAACTATCAATAATAGAATAACTATATCAAGCCAATTCATAATTTTGCTCTCCTTGGGTCTTCACACCCAATCTCCATCATCCATAGTGCAGAGCGTCTATGGGATTTAGCCGGGCGGCTTTCCATGCCGGGTAAATGCCGGAGGCAAGACCAATAAAGACTGAGACTAAGACCGCCACAGTTACAATGAGTGGTGAGACCACAGCATTGATTTGGAATCCACCAAGGTCGATTTGCGATATTCCCCATGCTATTAGCCAGGCACCAGTCAGCCCGATGGCACCTCCAACCAGGCTCAACATGGCGGCTTCCAAAAGGAATTGAGTTAGAATGTCCCTGCGCTTGGCCCCTATTGCCTTACGCAGGCCTATCTCCCGGGTGCGCTCAGTTACCGAAACCAGCATAATGTTCATGATACCGATGCTACCCACCAGCAGGGAGATACCGCCAATCAGCCCTAGGAATGCGGTTAAGGCAAGGGTTATGGTCTCAAATGTCCCCATTAACTGCTCTAGGCCGGTAACGGTGAAATCGTTATCCTCATCCTCAGCGATGCGGTGGCGCTTCCTTAAGAGGGTTTCAATATCTTCTATTACCTCGTCCATCACCTCAGCGCTGGCTACCTGTACGACGATTGACTGGACAGCGTCTTCCCCGCTGGGTGTCGTCTGGGAGAACAGCCGGGTCTGATAGGTGGTTATCGGTGTTATCACCATCTCATCAAAACTCATCCCGAACATTGACATACCCCTGGGCTCCAAGACACCGATGACGGTAAACCGTTTATCCCTGATTTTGACCTTCTGTCCGACGGCGTCATCGCCGCCAAACAGGTCTTCAGCAGTTTTACTCCCCAATACCACCACCATATCCCTCCTGGCTATATTCACTTCAGAAATGAATTGCCCCGACGCCATCTCAAAATCATACAACTGCCGAAATTCAGGAGTGGTACCCTCTATCACGGCGGTTGTGTTTTCATTACCAGCTATTACCTTAATAAAGTTCTCGTTGGTCGGATTTATGGCTATCACCGAGCGGATGTCGCGCATAGCCTCAGCGTCATCCATAGTAAGACTGGCAGTGGCATAGCCGGGTGCCATTGCGGCAATTCCTGGCGCATCTGGATTACTGGGCGTCACGAAGAGCAGGTTACTGCCCATCTCTTCAAAGGTGGAGGTAATCATATTCTGGAGACCTGCCCCCACGGACATCAGAACGATAACGGCGCCAACCCCGATTACCATACCCAGCATAGTCAGTGCCGAGCGCAACTTACTGGCCAATAGTGATTTTATGGCAATACCAAAGAACTCGATAAACTTCATAATCTCCTCTATAGCCAGAATTAGG
>JAUVZV010000018.1 GCA_030602375.1 Chloroflexota bacterium
ACGACCCCTCTCTTAGACGCAAAATACTTGATATCCAGCACAACTTGTACTCCAAGCGAAAGGTAAATAAATTTCGATAATCTTTTATTATCCACCCTTTAATCCCCATATTTCAACAGTCAGCCAAAGCTTGAGCCAAAAGATAGTGTTAATAAGCCTGCTCTCACCCTGTGGAAAAGCCCTGAAATTTGTTAATAAGCTTAAAGAAATTCTAACTTTACACTAGCCCAAAATCCAGCCTAAAGTTTATCCTAGTCTTGAGCCATCTTATGATATTATTATAATAAGTATTATATATATTACTAAAAGTATTTATATTAATAAGATTATTAAAGATAGTATTAATCTTAAATCACCAGGGTGTTGAAGGTTATGTTAGACAGGGTGGAAATAACAGTTAAAGCAGGTAATGGGGGGGATGGGATGGTGAGCTTTCGTCGGGAGAAATTTGTTCCCTTTGGTGGTCCGGACGGGGGTGATGGAGGTGATGGGGGAGATGTGATTATAAGAGCTGATTCCAGTATTAGCGACCTCCGTGGATTTGTTGGAAAGCGATTCTTTAAAGCAGTTAGTGGTGAGGATGGTAAGAGTAAACGAAAGCATGGCAAGAAAGGTAAGAGTCTCATATTGAGAGTCCCGGTAGGGACGGTAGTCCTAAATAAGACCCAGATCGGGGATAATATCATCACCGCTGATTTGGCAGAGGCAGGACAGCAGGTAGTGGCAACTAAGGGTGGTAAAGGGGGACTGGGGAATCCTCATTTTGCCTCGTCTACTAATCAAGCCCCTCAGATTGCACTTAAAGGAGAGCCCGGGGAGGAAAATTCTATCATATTGGAAATGCGGCTTATTGCCGATGTTGGTGTTATTGGTTATCCTAACGCCGGTAAATCCACTTTACTTGCTGTGGCTTCACGAGCTAGGCCTAAAATAGCCAGTTACCCCTTCACTACCCTTGAGCCTATTCTAGGTGTGGCTGAAATAAACGGACAGAGCTTGCTACTGGCTGAGATCCCAGGGCTAATAGACGGGGCTCACCTTGGCAAAGGCCTGGGATATGATTTTCTGCGCCATATTTTACGCACCAAAATACTCATTCACCTGATAGATGGTAGCTCTGCGTCTCCAGTAGAGGCGATGATAAAGGTGAATAATGAACTGGGCTTGTTTGATTCGGCTCTTGGGCAAAAGCCACAGCTGGTGGTGGTAAATAAGATTGATTTAGCTGAGGTTAAGACTCGGTTAGATGAGCTAAGGGATGCCTTTTCTGGTCTTGGCATTAAAGCCCATTTTATTTCGGCGGAAACTGGGGAAGGTGTCCCTCAACTGATGCTGGAAACAGTAAAGATACTAAGTGAAGTTAATGCCAAGGCTGGGGTTGAGAAAATTGCCCGCAAGGTCTTTCATCCTCAGCCCAAGGATGCTGGTGCCAGTGTGGAACGGCAGGGGGATATCTTTGTCATTAAAGTGCCGGGACCAGATTTCCTTTTAGCCCAGGGGGATGTATTAAGTCCTGAGCTTAAGTGGCAGCTTAAACGGCGCCTCCGAAGACTGGGGTTAAGCCAGGCGTTGGAGAAGGCTGGGGTTAAGCCTGGGGACAGGGTACGCTGGGGTAATCTTGAATGGGAGTGGAATTAGATGAATATCGGGGTATTGGGGGGAACTTTTGACCCGATTCATAACGGACACCTCCTGGTGGCAGCAGAAGTAAGAAAGCGGCTAAATTTGGCAAAGGTTATTTTTGTCCCTGCCGGACAACCTTACTTTAAGCAGGCTAGTCCTGTTTCGTTAGCCAAGCACCGGTTGGAGATGGTAAAACTTGCCATTTCAGATAAACCTTGCTTTGCACTCTCCACCCTGGAGATAGAACGGCCTGGCCCTTCCTATGCAGTGGAGACCCTAGCTGGACTTAAGGATTTGCTTCAGGCTGATGAGCTCTTCTTTATTCTGGGCTGGGGTAGCTTAACCGAGCTACCCCAATGGAAAGAGCCGTCTCGGATAATCAAGCTGTGCCAGCTGGTGGTGGTTCCCCGTCCCGGTTATAAACTCCCTGACCTTAAAGCTCTGGAAAGCAAAATTCCGGGACTTTCTGGTCGCCTCATACTTATGGATAAGCCTAGGATTGATGTGAGTGCCTCAGATATAAGAGGGCGTGTATCTCAAGGGCTATCTATTAGCCAATTAGTTCCTCAAGCAGTAGAGAGATATATAAAGCAGCATGAACTCTATACAGTAAAAAAGCCTTAAATATCAAGGTTCCTGACGCTCTTGGCATGGGCCTGGATAAAGGCTTTGCGGGGTGGGACTTCTTCACCCATCAGGGTATGGAAGATATGGTCAGCCTTGGCGGCATCCTCTACAGTTATCGCAAGTAAGGTTCTCGAGGCTGGGTCCATTGTTGTCTGCCACAGCTGCTCGGCGCTCATCTCCCCCAGTCCCTTATAGCGTTGAATTTGCACCTTTTTAGAATTTTTGAGCTTACGCAGTAGCTCTTCCTTTTCCTGGTCTGAGTAGACCCACTGCTCAAGCTTACTTGTTTTAATGCGGTAAAGGGGTGGCTGGGCAATAAAAAGGTGCCGGTTATTTATTAGCTGGGTCATATGGCGGTAGAAGAAGGTAAGCAGCAGGGTGCGGATGTGGGAGCCATCAACATCAGCGTCAGTCATCAGGATAACCCGGTGGTATCGCAGTTTAGAGAGGTCAAATTCATCATCAATGCTAGTTCCCAGGGCAGTAATAATGGCGCGGATTTCTTCATGGGCCAGCATCTTATCTGCCGGGGCCTTCTCCACATTGAGTATCTTGCCTCTTAAGGGTAGTATTGCCTGAAAGCGGCGGTTACGCCCCTGCTTGGCTGAACCGCCGGCGGAGGGCCCTTCAACCAGATAGAGCTCACAGTGGGCGGGCTCTTTCTCCGAGCAATCAGCCAGTTTGCCCGGCAAAGTAGCAGTATCGAGACTGCTCTTTTTGATAATTAAATCACGGGCTTTTCTGGCTGCCTCTCTGGCTCTGGAGGCGAGGAGACACTTTTCCATAATCCTTTTGGCATCGTCAGGGTGCTCCTCAAGGTAGAGGCTCAGCTCCTCGCTGACGGCGGTCTCAACCAGGCTTTTGATTTCTTGATTACCTAGTTTGGCTTTGGTCTGTCCCTCAAATTGGGGTTCGGTAAGCTTGACACTGATAATTGCGGTGAGTCCTTCCCTGACATCCTCTCCGCCTAGGTTCGGCTCATCCTCTTTTAAAAACCTGTTTTTATGGGCATAGTCGTTAAGAACCCGGGTTAAGGCGGAGCGGAAGCCAGTAAGATGAGTGCCCCCGTCCACGGTATTAACGCAGTTGGCAAAGCTGAAGGTGGACTCGGTAAAGCCGTCATTGTACTGGAGGGCAACTTCAATTGCCGTGCTATTAACCAGTTTGGAAAGATAAATCGGCTGGTGGTGGCGCACGATGCGGTTTCGGTTGAGGTGGCGGACAAAGCTGGTTAGGCCACCCTCGAAGTAAAAGGTCTTTTCAAGGTCTTCTCCTTCGTCTCTAAGGTATATCTCAAGCCCTTTGTTGAGGTAAGCCATCTCTCGCAAGCGCTCGCTGATGGTGTCAAAATTATAATTTATTTTGCCGAAGATTTCCTTGTCAGCAAGGAAGGTTATGGTAGTACCGGTATCACTGGCTTTATCAATCGCGGTTACTTTTTCTTGAGGTATACCCTGCTTGTATTCCTGCTGGTAGAGTTTGCCATCCCGTCGCACATTAACTTTAAGAGAAGAGGAAAGGGCATTAACTACCGAGGCACCAACCCCATGAAGTCCACCTGATACCTGATAGGTTTTACCACCAAACTTTGCCCCGGAATGCAATGTGGTCATTACCGTCTCCAAGGCAGAGAGGTTGGTTGAGGGGTGAATTTCTACCGGAATGCCTCGCCCGTTATCCCAAACGGTAACGCTCAGGTCCTGGTTAAAGGCAACCTTAATCCTATCACAGCAGCCAGCCATAGCTTCATCAATGCAGTTATAGGTGATTTCATAAACCAAGTGGTGCAGTCCGCGCTGGTCAGTGCTGCCAATATACATCGCCGGGCGGCGACGTATCGCTTCCCGCCCGCCGAGGACCTGGATATCTTTAGCAGTGTATTCGGCATTATTACTTGTTGACTTGGCTTTAGCAGGTACTTTCCGTGTCATAGGTTGGTTTTACCCCTTTCTGACAAACAAAAGCACTAAAAGAAAAAGGTGTTTCCGTTGGCTTAAGGCGGTGAAAGACTAGTTTTAGCTAGGAAAAAAGAGGCTATCCTATTAAAGATAATTTCCAGTGGTGATAAGATAGCCATTTGTAATTATTATAGCACAATTACGATGGAAAATGAAGCTTTTGAAGCTAGTTACCGTAGTAATCTTTCTAACTCACTTGGGGAGACGGTCTTTTGTTCTGAGGTTATCATATCCCGCAGTATCACCTTGCCGCTCTTTACCTCGTCTTCCCCGATAATCAGCGCGTATTTGACGGCGAGGTTATTAGCCTGTCTTAATTGAGCCTTGAGGCTTCTTGTGCCCAGGGCTTCTAAGACAGCGATGCCTTCCCTTCTAAGTTTGGAAGCCAGTTTTATCGCCTCGTCTTTAGCCTCTTCCCCGAGGTAGGCGATAAAAACCTGTGGTTTTGGTAGTGTGGGGATGGGGACTTTCTGTTTTTTAAGATTAAGAATTATCCGTTCCATGCCGGCAGCAAAACCTACCGCCGGGGTAGGTTTACCCCCAAGTTTTGAAATTAGGTCGTCATACCTCCCGCCACCACCCAAGGCGCTCTGGGCACCCCCCTCTTCAGGCTGAACCTCAAAGACGGTTCTGGTATAGTAGTCCAGTCCCCGAACCAGGCGATGATTTTCCACGAAAGGAAGGTCAAGTAACCCCAGGTATTGCTTAAGCTGGCGCAGGTGCCCGTCACACTCTGGACAAAGTAGCTCAATACTTCGGGGAGCGGAGCTCGTTATTTTTTGACAGGAAGGGTTTTTACAATCAAGCAGTCTTAAGGGGTTTCTCTTAAGCCTGATTCGGCAGTCTGAGCAGAGGGTAGAGACGTAGCCTGAATAATATTTTTTCAAGGTAGCTAAATACCCGGGGCGGCACTTTTTACAGCCAATACTATTAAGCTTGATGGTAAGCCCCACAAGTCCGCAGGACTTAAAGAATTGCCAGGCCAGGTCAATCACTTCCGCGTCAAGGGCAGGGTCGTCATCACCAATGGCTTCATAGCCAAATTGGTGGTGCTGGCGGTATCTTCCAGCCTGTGGCCTTTCATATCTAAAGGTGGTAGCAATATAATAGAGCTTTACCGGTTGCTGAAGGTTATGCATCCCGTGTTCCACATAAGCACGGCACACCGGGGCAGTCCCCTCTGGACTTAAGCTAAGCTCGCTACCGCCCTTATCTTTAAAGGTATACATTTCCTTTTCTACAATGTCGGTCTCTTCCCCCACGCTGCGTGAGAAGAGCTGCGCCTCCTCAAAGGTAGGGGTATCAATGCGCTCATAGCCATAAAGCTGACAGATAGAGGCTGCTTTTTGCTCTACATAGCGCCAGTAAGGTTGCTCCTGAGGTAGAATGTCTGAGGTGCCACGTGGTGCCCGGTACAACTTACTCTTCTCCACCTTTATTTTACGCTAGAATACAGTATTAGTGGCTAATTTGTAAAGCTCAAGAGGTAACTTTGCATCGGTAGCTTTGATTGCGTTATACTTAATAATAACTCCACCTTAAGCTGGGATGGGATAATGAGTTTTAGTCGACTTGAAGCCAAGGCTAAAAGCTATCTTCTCAGCGAGAAGATAGCTTCCTTGAAAGATGCCTATGATTTTGCCCTCGAGGCACACCAGGGACAGGTGCGCCTATCCGGCGAACCCTACCTTGAGCACCCCCTTGAAGTTGCCTTAATTCTGGCTGAACTTCAACTTGATGCCGGGTCTCTCATGGCAGCGCTGCTTCATGATGTTCCTGAGAATTGTGACATACCCCTTGCTGAGATTGAGGCCTCCTTTAGCCCTGAGATTAGTAAGCTAGTTGACGGTGTTACCAAACTGGGCAAACTCTCCTGGCAAGGGGGGACTAGGAGTGCCGCGGCTAGGGAAAGGCAGGCGGTAAACCTGAGGAAGATGCTGGTAGCCATGGCTGAAGATTTGCGTGTCGTCTTCATCAAGCTGGCGGATAGACTGCATAATATGCGCACCCTGGATGCTCTATCACCAGAAAAGCAAAGACGCATTGCCGGTGAGACTTTAGAGATATATGCCCCCTTGGCTCATCGTCTGGGGATATGGGAGCTTAAATGGCAGCTTGAGGATTTATCCTTCCGATACCTTGAGCCGAAGGAGTATCGTAAGATTGCCAAGCTGGTTGACGCCCGGCGTGCTGAACGGGAGAGCTTCCTCTCCAGGGTAACTCAGACTTTACAAGCTGAGCTTGACCAGGCCGTCATTAAGGTGGAGGTATCAGGCAGGCCAAAACACATTTATAGTATACGGCAGAAAATGGAGAAATATGATGCTGTGGGCAAGGACTTTGATGATATCCATGACCTTTTTGCCCTTCGGGTACTGGTTAGTAGTGTACCCGATTGTTACGGTGCCTTGGGTGTTATCCATAGTTTGTGGCGCCCGCTTCCCGAGGAGTTCGATGACTTTATTGCTAATCCCAAGTCAAATGGGTATCAGTCGCTGCATACTACAGTAATGTTTCAGGGCACAACGCCGCTGGAGGTACAAATTCGCACTCACCAAATGCATCATGTTGACGAATATGGGGTGGCGGCTCACTGGCGCTATAAAGAAGGGGAGGAAAGGGAAATACACTTTGAGGAGCGGATAGCCTGGCTAAGGCAGCTAATTGAATGGCATCGTGAGTTCACCGGGGCTGAGGAGTTCCTGGAATCGGTTAAGACCGATATTTTCATTGACCAGGTTTTTGTCTACACCCCGCAGGGGGAGATAAAGGATTTGCCCAAAGGCTCGACCCCCCTTGATTTTGCTTATCGCATTCACACTGAGCTGGGGCACCGCTGCATCGGGGCTAAAGTGAAGGGGAGGCTGGTGACACTCACCTATGAGCTCAAGAACGGAGATGTAGTAGAGATTATGCAGTCCAAGGCAGCCAAGGCACCGAGCCGCGATTGGCTAAATCCTCACCTAGGTTATATCAAAACTTCTCATGCTAAGGAAAAAATAAGGCAGTGGTTTCGCAAGCAGGAACGAGCCGAAAATATTGAACGTGGGCGCGAACTTTTGGAGCGGGAGATGAGGCGTCTGGGGAGAAAGCTCATTGAACGGGGGGAGATGGCTAAGCTCTTTAAGTATGAAAATGCCGACGATTTTCTAGCTGCTTTAGGCTGCGGGGAGATTACTATCCATCAGGTTGCCTTAAAGCTGGCGGCTCAAGAAGAGCAACCCAGAGTAGTAACTGAGTATAGACCACCAAAACAACCGACATCGGCGGTTAAGGTGCTGGGCACCGCTGATATGCTGACGCAACTGGCCAGATGTTGCCATCCGGTGCCTGGGGATAAGATTATCGGCTATGTTACCCGTAGCCGGGGGGTGACCGTTCACCGTCAGGATTGTTATAATGTGCTGCATGAGGATGAGCCGGAGAGACTGGTTCCGGTAGCATGGGGGGCGACTGACTCAACCTATCCGGTTAATATCCGGGTTGAAGCCTGGGACAGGGTAGGACTGATACGTGATATCACCACTCTGGTGGCTGAGGAGAAGGTGAATATTGCAGCAATAAGCTCGGTTGACAGTGATGATAGAATTGCTTCGGGAACATTTAATTTTTATATTATTTTAGAGATGAGGAGCCTGGCTCAGCTAAGCCGTCTTTTAGTCAGGATAGAGAGGGTTCGGGGAGTGATAAGTGTTGCTAGGACGGATAGCGAGGTGGTTTTAAAGACCAACCCCTCTGCCTGACTTGAGTTTAGGGCTTAATAAGTTAAAGGAGGTGGCTATTGCCCCAGATTAAATCAGCACAAAAACAGGTACGAGTCGCCGCAAAACGGCGACTTAGAAACAAAGCGGCTCGTAGTTTGGCTAAGACAAACATTAGCAAAGCCGAAAAGCTTATTTTTTCTGGAGAGCTTGAGTCAGCCGAGCAGGCGGTGGTGGATGCCATCAGTGCTTTGGATAAGGCGGCAGAAAAGGGAATTATCCATGCCAATAATGCTGCCCGGCGCAAATCAAGACTTCTAAGAAAGCTAAATGCTGCCCGGTCCTTACCCAAAACTGGGTGAATGGGTGAAATGGAAACCCTTGTAAAGCGGTAGCTATTTAGTGTATACTAAGCCGAATCTAAATTTGGTTGGGAGGTGGATCTCGTGGAACAGTTTAGTTTTCCCAAATGCCAAAAGTGTAACACTGGAGACCTGGTACCACTGTCTGATTTTGGTAGCCAGGGGTCAAATGTGCAATACAAAGCCTGGGTTTGCACCAATCCTGACTGTGGTTTCAACCTGAAGATCAGGAATGGCGATGTTTACATTAATGAACCCATTATGAGCGGGGCACTGCACGCTAGTTCCCGCGCCCGTTAAATTACCATCAGTAAGTCTTTAAGTTCCTGACTAGGGGTAGGAATGTGCTTCCTTGAGTTAGCAAAACTCGGGAGGATGGCACTTGACCTGCTATTCCCTCGGCGGTGTGTAGGCTGTGGGAAAGAAGGTGATTTTATCTGCTCATCTTGCCTTAACTTACTGGAACGGATTACACCCCCGCTCTGTACCAAGTGTGGTAGACCCGAGGAAGGTGGCGTTAGCTGTTCCAGTTGCTCAAGCTTCAAGGCAATAGATGGTATCCGCTCCCCGTTCAAATTTGAAGGGGTGATGCGCCAAGCTATCCACCAGTTTAAATACGCCAATGTCCGGGCTTTGTTGGTACCACTGGCTGAGCTACTGGGTGATTTTCTGGCTAAAAACCCGATGCCAGGGGAGGTTCTGGTGCCGGTGCCCCTACACCCCAAAAGACTTAAGCAGCGTGGCTATAATCAATCAAGCCTTTTAGTCAGGGGGTTAGGCAAACTTGCCAACCTACCCGTGGTAGATGACTGCCTCATCCGGGTGCGGCATACCCCTCCCCAGGCTAAGACTTTGACTGCCGCTGAGCGAAGTTTAAATGTAGAGAGTGCTTTCAGCTGCCTCAACCAGAACCTGCGGGAAAAGAAAGTACTGCTTATAGATGATGTCTCCACATCCGGGACCACACTTGATGCCTGTGCTCAAGCCTTAAAAGCAGCCGGAGCTACCTCAGTGTGGGGCTTAACCTTAGCTAGGGAAGTCTAGCTTAGTGGTTAATTATTCTACCGGGAGTGTGAATAATGGCATTGAGCCTGAATTGGATTAAGGCTCGTCTAAAAGCTATTCTTTGACATTTTGCTTCGGTAGTAGTTTGATAATAATTGTTTTTCTCAAAGAAAAGACGGGTTGAGCAAATATGGCTACCAAGAGAAGAAATCTATTCTTGTATCTTGCCCTAGCTTGCTTTCTGGGTATCGTCATCATCTTCATTGCCGATGGCTATCTTGGCACCTACGATACTGTCTATATCATCGCTGGAGAGCGGGAGGAGAAGGTTGAACCTGACTTCTGGCTGCGAGGAGATAGGACTTGGTCATCGGGGGTAGACTGGGGGGAGAAGGTAAAATTCAAATATGAAGTGGATAACCGCTGGTTTAGAACCTATTCGGCTGAGGTTGCGGTATCGGTATGGCACAGCCAGGAAAAGGTGCGGGATTTAGTAGCCCAGGATATACAAGTAGCCCCCTTTGATAAAGAACGGCTTGAATGGGTGGTGGACACTGAAGAGCTTATGCCGGCTGAGATTACCCCTGAGCAAGCCTATAACTATACACTAATCATAAAGAGGGGTGAAGTGGAACGCAAGGTAGTCTTATATGTAAACCCGTCCTATCCGCCCAAAGTCCCGCTTCCGGTTAGGTAATCTGGGGGATTAAAAGAGTTGATGAAGTTAGAGTTTATATTATTCGGCTTCGGGATTCTGTTCTGCCTCGGCGGTATCGGCTATCTGGCGGCAGAATATGTGAAGTACCTCTCGGAAGTGGGGAGGCTGGTTTCCCTGCTTCTGGTGGTGGCTATGTTTGCCTTTCTGGGCAGGTATTTTGAAGGTCTGAGATGGTAAGTAGGTGTTAACGGCAGTAGCGGTACTGGCTTCTCTTTTATTTATCGGCTGGCTTATCTACCGGGCAGTAAGGCGAAGGCCAGTTAAGGCCCATGTGGTTTGCTATGCTGTGGCCTGTGTGACTGGTGTTTATACCTTTGCTTTCTTTCTTGGTATGGACATGCCCCAGCTAATTAAGGTAGTGGTGAGCATTATTCTAGGGGTGGTGCTAATATTTATGGCGGCTTATCTGCAGCGTCGTCGCCAAATAAGTAAGCGGTGAGCCCAAGGCCGAGAGCAGATTTTAAAAAGACTGAGCCTGGCTTTTGGTCAGGCTTTACATTTATCTTTTGGGGAGAGCGTGGAGAGTAAGCTAAAATACGTCATTTTTGATACTGATAAGGGCTGGGTTGGGGTACTGGGCTCGGCTGAGGGACTACGGCGCACTACCTTACCCCAGCGCTCAGCCGGCAAGGTGAGCCTGCTTTTGGGTGATGAGGCAAACTGTGCCACTAGCTCTACCCATTTCTTTGCTGATTTAGTTGAGCGCTTAAGGGTTTACTTTGCTGGTGGTAAGACTACCTTTCCGGATAAGCTTGAGTTCTGGGGAGCTAGCCCTTTTCAGCATGAGGTGTGGGCAGTAACCAGACTTATCCCTTATGGTGAGACCAAAAGCTATGGCTGGGTGGCTAGAATGATGGGAAAACCCCAGGCGCTGCGGGCGGTTGGGCAGGCTCTGGGCAGGAATCCCCTGCCGATTATTATCCCCTGTCATCGGGTAGTGGCTTCAGATGGTAAGCTTGGTGGCTTTTCAGGTGGACTGGAGATGAAAAAGTATCTCCTGGCTCTGGAAGCTAAAGCTAACATTTAGTTTATGTTAATGGTAGATACCTTCTGGTCAATTTATTATTATTGCATTAAACATTATAACTGAAATCTGGTGAAAAGGTTACTCGGTTTTATAGATTTATCTCAATAATTGAGTTGCCTCGCTATTCTCAAGTTCAAAAAATCATCCTCGTATTTTTCTATTAAGCCTTCATCAGCGAAGCTGAAGTGCTGATTATCACCGATGATGATGTGGTCTAGGACCTTAATCTGCATCACCATGCCGATGAAAACCAGGTCCCGGGTTAGCTGTTTATCGCTTTTACTTGGTGCGGGGTCGCCTGAGGGGTGATTGTGAGCAAAAATCATCGCCGAGGCACTGCGTTTTAAGGCGTTTTCCATAATCTCACGGGGGGCGATGGGGATGGTCTCCAGAGTCCCTTGAAAGAGGTCTACTATCTCAATAATCTGGTTCCGCCTATTTAGATAAATGACCTTGAACAGCTCTTTTTTGAGGTCTCGCATTGAGTAGTAAAGATAGTCAAAGACCTCCTGCGAGGATTTAAGGAAGGACTTATGGGTAATTCTCTCTTCAAGATACTTTTTGGGTACCTCTTGGAGGAACTCTACCGCAAACTCACGAGCCTTACATGTTCTGCATTCCGGGTCTAGCTCCTCAGGAGAGGCTGAGACGAATTCTCTCAAGCTTCTGTTCCGTTTTAAGCACACTTCATCTGCATGCTTGCAGTATTTACAGTACCCCCCGCCAATGTTTATGACGAGGCAAATGATTTTGTAGTCATCCAGGCTTTGAAGGCCTGTCTTAGCAGCTTTGTCCCGTACCTGCTGCAGGAGGCTCTTATTAGATGGTGCCCTTAAGGTGTTTTGTGGACACATTCTGTCACTTCCCCACCTCTCTTACTCCACTTGTCCACATTGGGTAGAGTCTTCTCTATATAAAGACCCGTGTCCACTCCATCCAACAGGTGTGTGGACTCTTGACACTATCATACTATAACTACGGCTGACAACAGTCAAGTAACTTTAGTACCAGAGTCAAGTAACTTTAGTACTAGTCTTGGCTTTGCCTCAGCTAAGGAATGCTGCCTCCTATTTTCAGGGTTAAGAAATTAGATTCATATTTCTCAAGCAGTCCTTCACCAGCAAAGCTGAAGTATCTATTATCACCGATGATGATATGGTCTAAGACCTTGATGCCGATGATATTTGCTGCATAGACGAGGTCTCTGGTTAGCTCCCTGTCGTTGCGGCTTGGCGAGGGGTTACCCGAGGGGTGATTGTGGACAAAGATTAAGGAGGCGGCATTATATCTAATGGCGCTTTCTACAACCTCGCGGGGGTAGATGGAACTTGAATCTATAGTGCCTTGAAAAAGGTCTGAGATTTCAATTAACTGGTTCTGGCTATTGAGGAATAGGACCTTGAACAGCTCTTTTTTCAGGCCCCGCATTGAGTGATAAAGGTAATCAAAAACCTCCTGGGATGATTTATAGGTTGCTTTAGCAATAATTCTCCCTTTGAGAAACTCTCTGGCTGCTTCCTGTACCAGCTTGATGCCGAAGGCGTTATGGGGACCGATTCCTTCTATCTGCTGCAACTCCTCAGGAGGGGCTTCCAGCACCCCCCTTAAGGTCTTGAATTTCTTAATGGCTTCTTTTGCTGGCTGCTTGCAATCCTTTCGCGGTGAGCCCAGGGTCAGCAGTAGCTCAACAATTTCATAGTCGTGAAAGCCCCCAAGTCCCCCCTTGATAAACCTTTCCCGTAGTCTTTTTCTATGCCCCGGTGATGTCTCTGGTGAAGGCATTTTGACACCCCTTAAATTTTAATTAGCCTCCTCTAGTTTGAGCCCCTCCTCCCCTACGAGTTTCACCAACCGCTCGTGGAGCTCAGGGCAGTAATTTACGCGGTAGGACAGCCTCATATTAGTAGTATCCGCTTCATTGGCGATGCGAAGGCGTGCCTCGTCCTCGCCTGGAAAGTCTCGGAGGGCATCGAAGATCTGGTGTAAGTAGGCCCGGTCACTATCCTTATCATCGGTTTGAGTGATGCTGATTATTAGTCGCTGTCTTGGGGTGGGTGCAGTGGTGGCTTTTTCGGTTACTACCTCCGCTTCAGTAGTAACTGTCTCTTCAGCTGCTTCTTCGGGCTCGTAGCGATGCACACTTTCACCACTTAGTTGTACCCGCTCCTCCCTTAGCCTGACCTTACCTTCAATGACAAGGATATCCCCTTCCTGCCACAGGTCTCTGGTAGTCTCGTAGAGCTTGGGCCAGACCATAACCTCAATCCTACCGCTGAGGTCTTCAAGTACAGCACTGGCAAAGGGGCGTCTATCTCTAGTAAACAGGTGGTGAACTGCGGTTACTATTCCGCCAACCTTCACCATCTGTCCTTCCATCCCGGCATCAATTTGACCGCAAAAGGTGGCATTCTCTTGTGCAATCTTACTGGAAAAGGAGCTTAAGGGGTGCTCTGAAAGGTATACTCCCATAAGCTCCTTTTCCCAGGCTAACTTCTCCTTAGTGGAGAGGTTGGCTGCCTCTAAGTCAAGGCTGGGCATAGGGACAGGTGTTGCCTCGCCCCAAAGGTCAAACATGGTGGTCTGCCCGGTCTGGCGCAGGTGTTGCTCACGGTGTGCCAGGGACAGGATACGGTCAATATGCTTAAGTAAAGTACCACGGTTGTCGAGGGAGTCAAGGGCACCGGCTTTAATCAGGCTCTCCAGTACCCGTTTATTTACGCTGCGCAGGTCGGCACGGCGGCACAGGTCTTCAATTGATTTGAAGTCGCCGTTCCGGCTTCGGTCGGCAAGTGCAGGCTCTATAGCTTGAGACCCAACATTTTTGATTGCGGTTAGCCCGAAACGGATAGCTGGGGCATCAGAGATGGTGCCGTTTTCTATGGCAAAGCTGGCTTGGCTTCGGTTTATATCAGGTGGTAGTACCTGAATGCCGAGGCGGCGACACTCGGTGACGGCACTTGCCACCTTCTCTAACTGGTCAGCATTGGTAATCAAGAAGGCGGTCATATATTCTGCCGGGTAATTGGCTTTAAAATAGGCGGTCTGGTAGGCAATTAGGGCATAGCTTACGCTGTGTGCCTTATTAAAGGCATAGCCAGCGAAGGGCTCAATGAGGTCAAAGACCGCACTTGCCACCTCAATGGAGAAACCATTTCTCTTCGCCCCGTTGATAAAGTTACGCCTTTCCCTTTTCATGGCCAGAGGAATCTTTTTGCCCATTGCTTTACGAAAAATGTCAGCCTGCCCCAGGCTGTAGCCGGCCAGAGCCTGAACAATAAACAATACCTGGTCTTGATAAACGATTACTCCATAGGTTTCCTCAAGGATGTTAGCTAGAGTCGGGTGGGGGTAGCGGATGGGCTCAAGGCCGTGCTTAGCTTTAATGAAGGTCGGGATGTGCTCCATAGGTCCCGGGCGGTAAAGGGCAACCATCGCTGCAATATCACTAAAGGTGGTTGGTTTAAGCTCGCTTATGTAGCGGCGCATGCCGGCTCCTTCAAGTTGAAAGACGCCGGTGGTCTCCCCTGATGACAGAAGCTCAAAAGTCTTTTTATCATCCATCGGGATACGACTTAAGTCAATTTCAATACCAAGATTTTGAAGGACAATCTCTCTTGCCCTGCCCAAAATGGTGAGGTTAGCCAGCCCAAGGAAATCCATTTTTAAGAGCCCAATCTGGGCAATATCCTCCATGGAAAACTGTGTCATCACTGACTGCTCAATATTTCCCTTACTTGGCTGTTGCAGCGGTACATATCGGGTTAAGGGTTCTTTGGAGATGACGACACCGGCGGCATGGGTACTGGCATGGCGGGCAATGCCCTCCACCCTTTTAGCTGAGTCAACGAGGTTGCGGATAACAGTGTCCTCAGCGTAGATGCTTCTCAGTTCACTGTTCTCCTCTAAGGCTCGGTCTAGGGTCATCGTCGGGGAGAATGGGATCAGTCTGGCCACGCGGTCGACATCACTATAGGGCATGCCCAGAGTTCGCCCCACATCCCGCAGTGCCGCTCTGGCGCCAAGGGTGCCAAAGGTGATAATCTGGGCTACATGGGCATGGCCGTATTTCTGGGATACATAGGAGATGACCTCATCACGGCGCTCATCCTCAAAATCCAGGTCAATATCTGGCATCTCCTTTCTCTCTATATTAAGGAAGCGCTCAAAGACCAGCTTATGCTCAGTGGGGTCAACCGAAGTAATCCCCAGGCAGCGCAGTACTATGCTGGCGGCAGCGCTGCCTCTGACCCCATAAAGAATATTTTGTTTTCGGGCAAAGGAGATGATGTCCCAGACGACAAGAAAGTAATTGGCAAATTGAGTCTTTCTAATCACCTCAAG
Source organism: Chloroflexota bacterium (assembly GCA_030602375.1). Lineage (GTDB taxonomy): Bacteria > Chloroflexota > Dehalococcoidia > Dehalococcoidales > JAUVZV01 > JAUVZV01. The sequence continues at coordinate 15,363 of JAUVZV010000018.1, forward strand.
TTCATAGTCAAGGCGCTCTTTTATTGCTGAAGCAGGCTGGGGGTAGTATTGGGGCAGATTTTGATAACAAAGTTCTCTTAAGAACTGGTCGGAGGTCTTACCCTCTGGTAATTCTATCTCCGGCAGGTGCAGGCGACCAAATTCAAGCTCAAGCTGGCATGCTTCAGCGATGCGCTCGGTGTTCTCCAAAGCCTCAGGAATGTCCTTAAATTGCTGCGCCATTTCCTCTGGGCTCTTGAGGTAGAAGTAGTCACCAGCCATCTTCATCCTTTTGTCATCATGAATTGAGGTGTTAGTCTGAATGCATAAAAGCAACTCGTGGGCTGAGGCATCCTTTTTGTTTATGTAGTGGACATCATTAGTGGCTACGAGGGGGATATCAAGCTCCCGGCTCATCGGGATGAAAGCCTGATTTACCTGCTCTATTTCCGGCAAGGGGTGTCTTTGTACCTCAAGATAAAAGTCACCGAAGGTTTGCTTATACCACCGGGCTGCCTCTTTTGCCTCCTCAAGCCGCCCTTCCAGAACCAGCCGGGACACTTCCCCTCCGAGGCAGCCGGAGAGGGCGATCAGACCTTGGTGATGTAGCTTGAGTAGCTCTTTATCTACCCTCGGTTTATAGTAGAAACCCTCAAGATGTGCCTTGGTGGTGAGCTGGATTAGGTTATGGTATCCCGTCTGGTTCTTGGCGAGCAGAATAAGATGGTAGTTATTCTTATCGCCTGCCTGGCGGCTAAAGCGGCTATCAGGGGCGACATAAATCTCGCAGCCAATGATGGGTCTTATTCCCGCCTCTTTAGCGGCTAAATAAAACTGGATGGTGCCATACATCACACCGTGGTCGGTTATTGCCAGGCTATCCATCCCCAGCTCTCCGGTGCGCTTGACCAGTTGTGGGATGCGGCACATACCATCAAGCAGACTGTACTCGGTATGAACATGCAGATGAGCAAACATTAGACTTTCGTCCCAGTAGCTAGCTTAAATTATAACACAAGGCCCTTCTTTAGGGTTAGGAGAAAGGCTATATTTTTTTATCTCTTAAGTGTAAAATCTGAATACAAAAGCTGGGGGCAAAATGAGGCTCTTTGGTATTTTGGCTCGGTGGCTGTTTATACTCTGTCTGCCGGTGCTGTTTTTGACTGTCAGTATCGGCTGGGCGGCAAATAGCCTGTGGCTTTACCAGTATGGCTTTGATAAATACAATGTCAGCCAGACCACCGGACTTTCCAGTGCCGAATTAGAAAAAGCAGCCACCGGCTTAATCAGCTACTTTAATTCCGGTGATGAATATGTAAGCCTTAGCGTAGAAAAAGAGGGCAAGGTATTTGAGCTTTTTGGCGAGCGTGAGGTGCTCCACCTTAAGGATGTCAAAGACCTGTTTCGGCTAAGCTACTGGCTGCTTTTGTGGACACTGATTTATGTTTTGGTCTATGTGGGGGTTTGCCTCTTCTGGCGAAGGCGCCGCTACTGGCGAAGATTAGCCTTGAGTGTGGTTACTGGCAGCGCTATAACTCTGGGGTTAATGCTGTTACTTGGACTGGGGACGCTACTTAATTTTGACCAGCTTTTCCTCAAGTTTCACCTCTTAAGCTTTGCCAACGAGTTCTGGCGGCTTGACCCGACAAAAGACTACCTGATAATGCTCTTCCCGCGTGGCTTCTGGTTTGATGCCACCTTATTCTGCGCTCTACTTACTGCCGGACTGGCGGTGATTCTGGGTGGGGTTGCTGGATTTTATTTGACGAAGTCTAAGTCGGCTCGTTAGTATATAGTATGCGGGAGTTTTCTCAGAGGGTGTGGAGGGGGAGAAATGCCAATACTGGGTAAATGCCCGGTCTGTAAAGGGACAGGCAAGGTGCCTCTGGCGTTTCCTGTTGTTAAAAATTCGAGAACGCCACCACTCCGCGCCGATAGAAAGGGCTTCAAATCCTGCCCCAAGTGCGGCGGCAGTGGCGTAATCGGGGCCAAGTAAGCCTCTTATATTTTGCCGGGCTGGTGGTGGTTTTGGGTGGGGGTGAGTGCATTTGGTATTTGTTAAAAA
>JAUVZV010000011.1 GCA_030602375.1 Chloroflexota bacterium
CCCGATGAGGCAGCCCATGATGGCTCCCTGAAGAGTAAGATAGAGGCTATAGAGAAGATAGATAGTGAGATTTTAGGTCGGCTGCTCAACTACAAGGTAGATAAGCTGCGACTTCTGGTGATGCCGGACCACTCAACACCAATACCGGTTAGAACCCATATCTCAGAGCCGGTACCATTCCTGCTCTGGGGAGCAGGGATTACCTTAAATGGAGCCAAGAGATTTACCGAAAAAGAGGCAGAAAAAAATAGCCTTTTTATTGAGGAAGGGTATAATATAATGAGGAAGCTGATAGGATAAAGATGGCGCTAATTGTACAGAAATATGGTGGTTCATCTGTCGCCGATGCCGAGCGGATTAGAAATGTAGCTAAGCATATTGCCGAGGCTTGGGACGAAGGTAACCAGATGGTAGTCGTCATCTCAGCGATGGGGGATACCACCGATAATCTAATCGAGCTTGCCTACAATGTAACCGAACACCCAGATAGCAGAGAGCTTGACGTACTGCTTTCAACAGGTGAGATAGTCTCCAGCACCCTTCTGGCAATAGCACTTAAGAGCATGGGCTATGAGGCAATCAGCTTAAGTGGGGCTCAAGCCGGGATACGCACTGATGCATCTTTTAGCCGCGCCCGAATCCTCAAGATTGACCCCAAACGAGTACTCAAAGAACTAAAACGGGGCAAGATTGTTATCGTGGCTGGCTTTCAGGGCATCACCGAGGAGATGGACACGACCACCCTGGGCCGGGGTGGCTCTGATACCACTGCAGTGGCACTGGCAGTTGCTCTCAAAGCCGAGATGTGCCAGATATACACCGATGTGGAAGGGGTTTATACCGCCGACCCCAGGCTTATCCCTGAGGCAAAAAAGCTAAGTGAGATTGGCTATGAAGAGATGCTGGAGCTAGCCAGCTACGGGGCTAAGGTAATGCACCCCCGAGCTGTGGAGCTGGGAGAGCTATTTAATATGCCGATTTGGGTAGCTTCAAGTTTCACTCATAGCCCAGGTACATTAATTCATGGAGGGGCGTCTATGGAAATCAGAAATAAAGCCAGGGCTGTCGCTTATGACCTTAATGTGGCTAAGATAACAGTGGTTGGTGTTCCTGACCGGCCGGGAATTGCGGCAGCTATTTTTGAACCCTTGGCTCAAGCAGGGATTAGTATCGATACCATTGTTCAGAACGCCAGTATTGAGAATATAACTGACCTGACCTTTACCGTGGCTAAGGGTGACCTAGATAAGGCGATGAAGGTAGTAGAACCTATCGCCAAGTCAATTGGTGCTAGAGAGTGCGCTGCTGACGCCAAGCTGGGCAAGGTCAGTGTTATCGGCACCGGAATGCAAAATGCCCCCGGTTATGCCGTCAGGATGTTCAGTGCCTTAAGCCAAGAGGGCATCAATATCCATCTGATTACCACCTCAGAGATAAGGATAACCTGCATTATTGATGAAGCGAGAGTCAAAGACGCCGTCAGAACCCTGCACCAAGCCTTTGAGCTTGAGGAAGAAGAGTGAGCCTTAAGTAGCCACCACTTCCTTAACTTCCGGGACTTCCTGCTTTAATATCCGCTCGATGCCCATCTTCAGGGTCAGGGTAGACATGGGACAGCCGGCACAGGCACCACTTAATTTCACCGTGACGACCCCGTCATTAACATCAACTAGCTCCACATTACCTCCGTCAGCTACTAAAGCGGGACGGATTTTATTTAATGCTGCTTCTACTTTTTCTCGCATCTTATCCCCCTTAATTTAATTAAACCATACCGATAAAAACCCTGTCAAAGTGACTTGTCTAGCTGGCTCAGCTAGAGTAGAATAATGGGAAGTAGTAACTTAACTAAAGAGTGAGAAGATGACCTACGAGGAAGAAAAGCAAGCCAGATTAAAGCGCCATTTCAGCAAACAGGCTATAGCCTTAGCCATGGAAGGTCGGTGGCAGGAAGCGATAGCGGTGAATAAAAGCCTGATTGAAAACTTCCCCAACGATATTGATGCCTATAATCGGCTGGGTAGAGCCTATATGGAACTGGGGGACTATACTCAAGCCAAGGAAGCTTATGCTCACAGTCTAGAGCTTGACCCATATAATGTTATTGCCAAAAAGAATCTGCAGCGTCTATCACACTTAAGCCAAGTCGAAGCTATCAAAGCCAGCGACACCTCCAAAGTTGAGCCACAACATTTTATTGAGGAAACAGGCAAGGCAGGAATAGTTAACCTCCAGCATCCAGCACCGAAAGAGGTACTGGCTAGGGTAGTGGCTGGTGATAAGGTAGATTTAAAGATAAACGACACTAATCTCATAGTGACCAACCTTCAGGGAGAGTTCATTGGGCAGGTTACACCCAAATACGGACAGCGGCTTATCCGACTAATGGAAGGGGGTAACAAATACTCCGCCTTAGTCATTAGCTCTGCTGAAGATAAGCTAACCATTATCATTAGAGAGGTATATCAGCACCCTTCCCAGGCGGGGCAGCTTTCCTTCCCCTCAAAAGGACTCGAGGTCCCACGCTCCTACGCCACCGATAGAATAATTAGGCGCGAGCTGGAATATGAGGAGGAGGTAGAGGGGCCCGGCTATACCATAATCGGTGGAGACGAAATAGAGGTATTGCCCGAGGAGCACGCTGATATTGACAGCAACGAGGCCGAAAATCAGGTCTAGGGGGTGAAGAGATATGGTTTCAGGTAAAGTTAAGCCAGTAAATATAGAAGACGAAATGAAAAATTCTTACCTTGACTACGCGATGAGCGTCATTATCTCTCGCGCCTTGCCTGACGTACGGGATGGGTTAAAGCCAGTACACCGGCGCATTCTTTATGCCATGCATGGTCTGGGACTTTCTCACTCAAGCCCGCATAAGAAGAGTGCCCGCATTGTGGGTGAGGTACTGGGTAAATACCACCCCCACGGCGATGCCCCGGTTTATGATGCCATGGTGCGCATGGCACAGGACTTTTCCATGCGCTATGTCTTAATTGATGGACAAGGTAACTTCGGCAGTATGGATAATGACCCGCCAGCAGCAATGCGCTACACCGAAGCCAGACTGGCTGCCATCACCGAGCAGGTGCTATTTGATATTGATAAACAAACTGTTGGCTTTACGCCAAACTTTGATGGTAGCCTCGAAGAACCGCTAGTTTTACCCACTCGACTGCCCAATCTACTGATTAATGGCAGCTCTGGAATTGCAGTGGGAATGGCGACCAATATGCCACCCCATAATCTGGGGGAGGTTTGTGAGGCTATCTCCTATCTTATTAACCACCCTGAAGCCACCATTGATGAACTCACCCAGTTTATTAAGGGGCCTGACTTCCCTACCGCTGGTATTATCCTGGGGCGAGAGGGGATTAAAAATGCCTATGCTACCGGCCATGGCCAGATTATAGTCCAAGCCAAGTCCTACATCGAGGACCTGCCTGACGGACGTAAACAAATAGTGGTTATCGAACTGCCGTACCAGGTAAACAAGGCAGCCCTGGTGGAAAGGATAGCCGAGTTAGCTAAAAATAAGAAAATCACCGGTATCAGTGAGCTGCGTGATGAATCGGACCGTCAGGGGATACATGTTGTCATTGAGCTTAAGAGAGAGGCTCAGCCAAGGCAGGTCTTAAATAACCTCCATAAATACACCGCAATGCGGTCAGCCTTCTTCGCTAACATGCTGGCTTTGGTTGATGGTCAACCCCGGGTAATCAGCCTTAGCGAGGCACTTCAGTATTTCATCGATTTCCGCCGTCAGGTTATCACGCGGCGCTCCAAGTTTGAGCTAAAGGGAGCCAAAGAGAGAGCCCACATCCTAGAGGGTTTTAAAATCGCCCTGGACAACATCAACAAGATAATTTCAACCATCAGACAATCAGAAACCGCCGAAGCTGCCCGCCAGAACCTGATGAGTGGCTTTGGTCTAACCCAAGCCCAAGCCCAAGCTATTCTCGACATGCAGCTACGTAGACTGGCTAACCTGGAGCGTAAAAAGATATTTGACGAGTATAGTGAGGTAATCAAAACTATTGCTTACCTAGAAGACCTTTTAGCTAATCCGAGAAGAATACTCCTCCTCGTCAAGGAAGAAATAGACGAAGTAAAGTCCAAATACAGTGACCCCCGACGCACCGAGATAAGTGAGGAAGAAGTGGTGGAATTCCGTGAGGAAGACCTTGTCCCCCATCAAAGGGTGGCGGTAACACTTTCAAACCGCGGCTTCATTAAGAGGGTGCCTTATCACACCTACAAGCCACAGCACCGCGGTGGCAAGGGTATTATCGGTATGGTTACCCGTGAAGCAGATGCAGTACAACTCCTTGTCGGTGCCGACACCCACGACACCTTGCTCTTCTTCACCAACCATGGCAAGGTCTTCTCCTTTAAATGTCATAAAATCCCACCTGATAGCTCCCGAACAGCAAAAGGGATGGCCATAATTAATTTCCTCCCTCTGGCTGATGGTGAACAGGTAACAGCAATACTAGCCGTACCTGATTTTAAGCCCGACACTTACTTACTCCTCACCACCGCTGCTGGCGAGATAAAAAAGACTCCTCTTGATAGGTTTGCTTCAGTACGTTCCAGTGGGCTCCTTGCCATGAATCTTAAACCAGGAGACGAGCTGGTTCAAGCCAAACTGGCTACCGATAAAGATGATGTGATACTGGTGACCCAGAAAGGGCAGTCAATTACGTTTGCTGCCTCCAGTTTAAGAGCTACCTCCAGAACCAGCGGCGGGGTGCGGGCTATCCGCCTCGGGGCTGGTGACCGGGTAGTCAGTATGGATGTAGCCTATCCCGATACCTTCATTTTAGTGGTTTCCAGCGGTGGCTTTGGTAAACTTGCCCCAGTCTCCCACTACCCACGACAACACCGTGCCGGGGGTGGCGTCAGAACCTTTAAGATTACCGAAAAAACGGGCGAGATTACTGCTGCCAGAGTGGTTTCGCAATCAGAACAGCTGATGATTATCTCAGCCGATGGCATTGTCATCAGTACCCCGGTAAAGGAAAAAGACCCCAGAAAAGGTATCTCCATCCAAGGCAGGAGCACTCAGGGGGTGAGACTAATGAAGCTCTCACCCGGCGACAGGGTGGTTGCCATCGCCTGCTTTGACCAGAACGGAAAAGAGCATTAGTATTGCCTAAAGAGTAAAGTAGAAGGGGATTAAGTTATGAGTATCCCAACCTTTTCCCTAGAAGGTAAGGTGGCTTTAATCACCGGAGGTAGAAGAGGGATAGGTAAGACTTTTGCCCTGGCTTTTGCTGAGGCCGGGGCTGACGTGGCTGTCTGTGACTATATGGACGAGGGTGGTGAACTTGAGGCAGTTGAGAGAGGCATTAAAGAATTTGGTCGCAAAGCCCTAACCATTAAGGCTGATATTCGCCTTAAGGCTGATGTTGAGAATATGGTTAAGGAAACCGTAGATAAGCTCGGCACCATTGACATACTGGTAAACAATGCCGGCATTGCCGGTCCTTCCCCCATAGTTGACACCGACGAAGAATTTTGGGACAGCATTATTGATACCCACATCAAGGGCTATTTCCTTTGCAGTCAGGCGGCAGCGAAGATAATGATACCACGCCAAAAGGGTAATATCCTCAATATGGGCTCAATATCTGGCATGGTGGCACAACCCCCAGGCACCACTGCCTACGATGTGGCTAAAGCCGGGGTGATAATGCTTACCCAAGGGCTGGCCCGAGAGCTGGCACCTTATAATATAAGGGTCAACGCCATCTGTCCCTGGATAATAGAGACCAAACTGAGTGTGCGCATACGAACCGACCCCGAGCTCTCTAAGGATGCTCTGGCTAGGACACCACTGCGACGCTGGGGTAAAACCACCGACCTTGTGGGGGCAGCACTATTTCTTGCCTCTGATGCCTCTAGCTGGGTTACCGGTCAGCACCTTGTAGTTGATGGCGGCTTCCTGGCCTAGCCTTACTTTATTCACTTGAAGAAGTTGACCACCGATAGGGGACTTAGGAAAATTTTTATTATATTGACAAAATCTATTATTTAATTTAAACTGTTAGTAGAACAAGTGTTCGCTTTAAGCCGAGGCAACTAATGAAGATACTCACCTCCAAGCAAAAGCACATCCTTGATTTTATTCGCCGTTTTCTAGCCAAAAGACACTATCCCCCCACGGTCAGGGATATAGTAAGTGGCTGCCAGATTAGCTCAACCTCTGTTGCCGATTACAACCTGAATCTACTGGAGAAAATGGGATTTATCCGCCGCCACCGTGAAGTATCACGAGGTATCGAGTTACTCAACCAGACCCCACCCTTTGGACACCGGCTTGAGGTGCCTGTTATCGGTCAAATAGCGGCTGGCGAGCCAATACCGGTACCTACTGCTGATACCTGGAGCACTACCCCCCTAGAGACAATAGAAGTGGGTGGAGAGTTGATGCTGGGCAAAGAAGGGGTCTATGCCTTAAGGGTGAAGGGTACCTCAATGGTGGATGAGCTAATAAATGATGGTGACCTAGTACTAATGCAGTATACCAACGTGGTTGAAAACGGGGAGACGGCAGCGGTATGGCTTAAGGAAGAAAAGGAAGTAACCTTAAAGAAAGTTTATACTTCGCCGGGCCGTATCAGACTGCAACCGGCAAACAGCAACATGAAGCCGATATTTGTTGACCCGGAAAACATTGAGGTTCAAGGCAAGGTTATTGCCGTTATCAGGCAGTTAGCATAGTCTCGGCAGAAATTTTGATATGGATTCCAGAGGGTTATCCCCTTTGGAATTTATTTATTTTTCTTTCCTTTATCATAAAAGAGGACCCCGACTTGACAAACACCATCATAGTCTGATTTGATTTTTGCTGGTAATAGACTTAAAGTATTGATTAACACAAAGCACGGAAAAGAAGCCATGATTTTATCTCAGTTTCAATCCGTCGGGCGGGACCTATTTGCCAGGGGGCTTGTCTCCTCCACTGGTGGCAATCTGAGTATTAGACTCGGAGACCGCATCATCATTACCCGCCGCGGCTGCATGCTCGGCTGTCTTGAGGAACATGATTTAATCGAAACCGGACTTAATAAAAACGACCGCTCAACCCCTCTTGCCTCAATTGAACTGAGCGTCCACCGCCTTATTTATCAGAAAACCACAGCCCAGGCTATAGTCCATGCCCACCCGCCCAATGCGGTGGCACTGTCACTGGTTGAAACTGAGATAGTGCCCAATTGCATTGAAGGGCTATCTTTAGTGGGCCGGGTTCCTGTCCTTGGCTGGAATATGGAGGTAAAACCCGGCTGCCTAGGTGATGTCATTGCCAAGGCACTGGAGCAATGCCGCATTGTTATGGTTCACGGTCATGGCAGTTTTGGTACCGGGCAATTACTTGAGGAAGCCTATCACTGCACCACAGCACTTGAAGAAAGCTGCCACGTCATCTGCCTGCTTAAGTCACTCCAGCCAAAACCGATTAAAAAATAGCTTACGCCTCCCGTTTTTTACCCCGGTCGAAGATAAACCCCCTTTTTGTCTTTGACCGAGCCCAAGCTGCTCTAGCTGTGGGCAGGAATTTTATGGCTATTATGAGCCCCAGAATAACTGACATCAGGGTACCGATTCCTGAACCCATACCAAACCAAACAATAAATGGCAGCGTCACTAGACCAATACCCATGGAGAGGGCGACATTACGGGTGATTACAAAGGAGATTAAGATTATGCCAAATAGAATTGCTAGCCCCTGCCAATATTCGTAGCCAAGGAGTAAAACGAACAAGGCACCAAAGGCAGCCCCCATCCCCTTACCACCGGTAAATTTGAGGAAAACCATCCAGTTATGACCAATAACTGAAAAAAGTCCCGCCAGCAGGACAAATAGTGGGGATAGCTCAAATAACCAGATAGCAATGGCTACTGCTGCTGCCCCTTTACCCATATCGATAATACTGACCGCTACCCCCGGCCAGAGTCCGACCTCGCGGTAGGTATTTAAGCCGCCAACATTACCCCCACCGAGCTTTCGAATATCCTTGCCGATGGCGAGTCGAGTGGCAATATAAGCCGACGGGATTGAGCCGAGGAGGTAACCGATGATGATGGCGCTGATTCCGGTGACAACTTCATTAACTATCACCTTAGGCCTCTGTTACTTTGCTCTTCTTAATAGACAGGAGTACACCAATCAGCATATTTAGGATTATTGCCCCTGATGACATCGGAGTAGATTTTTTGTAATTTCTGGGTTATCTCGCCAATCTCACCACTGCCTATCTTACGGCGGTCTATCTCAGCTACCGGGGTTATATTGGCTGCGGTACCGGTTAAAAAGCACTCCTCAGCATCGTAAAGCTCAACGCGTTCAATATGCCTTTCTATCGTTTTGATACCCAGTTCATTTTCCGCCAGTTTTATTACCGTATTGCGAGTAATGCCCATCAGAATGCCATCATAGCTGCCGGGTGTCACCAGTTTACCATCCTCAACCAGAAAGAGATTCTCGCCACTACCCTCAGCGACATAACCATCGGCTGAGAGCATGATTGCCTCATCGAAGCCATTCTCAATAGCTTCTGTTTTGGCAAGAGCGTTATTGATATAAAGTCCAGTGAGCTTAGCCCGTGGTATTTCCCGGGGACACCGCCAGGAGGAGACACCGCATCTAGCCTTATCTATATCCAAATATGGTCCCCAAGGGAAAGCAAAGACCAGAAAATCGTGGTCCAGGCCATGAAGGCGCACCCCCAAAGCCTCAGAGCTCTTATAGGCAACGGGCCTAACATATAAGTCTTCCTGAAATTCGCACTTCCCCACCAGCTCTACGCTTACCCGGCATAGCTCCTCAACCGTGTAAGACAAATCAATCTTAAGCACCTGGCAGCCGGCATGCATCCGCTCATAGTGCTCCTTCATACGAAAGAGGTAAAGCTGCTTTTGCTCACTGTTCCAGTTACCCCTAATGCCCTCAAAAACGGCGGTGCCATAGTGAAGGAAATTGGTCATCACCCCCAGTTTGGCTTCAGATAAAGGCAGAAACTGGTTTTGAAAGAAGGCATATAATGGCATCTTTTAAATCTCCCCTCTCATAGTGGTTAATGGGTTTATTATAGTAACTGACACTAAAGAAAACAAGTAGATAGCCTTACGGGAGACTAGACTCAAATCGGACTAAGTGCTATATTAGGGGCGACTAGAAGTTTGAGTTTCGAGCATTTTGACCTGGAATCCAGTATTGTCTAGTATAAGGCTAAGGCGATTATTCCAGCTTCAGGGAGGTGTGCCATGAGGCCACAATTCGTAGATTCTCCGCTTGAGGAAGCTGCCTGGGCCATAGGGATACTGCTTGTCTCTGCTTTAGTTGCCTGGTTAATTCTTCTGGGCATGCGGCGCGCACAGCGAAAGCTACAGCAGCGCTTCAAATCCACCCTCCCCCCACAACTCCTGGCCAGTCTCTCCCGGCCTCTTTTCCTTCTGGTAGTATCCCTGGGGCTTATCCTGGCGCTCAGCTCTTTGTCCTATCTAGAGACACAGGGCGCTGTCCTGCTAAAGGCCAGTGTCGCTGTGGTCATTGTGCTGGCTACCTATGCTCTGGCGCGGAGTGGCGGCGTGCTGCTGGTCTGGTATCTGCGCAGGGCAAAAATACGCCAGAGCCTCGTCCATCTCGCACAAAGGTTTACAATACTACTTGTCTATGTAGGTGGCTTGCTCGTGCTGCTGGACTACCTGGGAATTTCAATCAGCCCGATGATAGCTGGATTGGGACTTGGCGGTCTGGCAGTAGCTTTAGCGCTTCAGCCTACTCTCAGTAACTTTTTCGCCGGTACTCAGATTGTGTTCGACCGTGTAGTGAGTGTCGGCGACTATATCGAGCTGGGCAATGGCATAAGAGGGTATGTTACTGACGTGGGCTGGCGCAGCACGCGGATTCGCACCCCGTTCAACAATGTAGTGATCATTCCTAACTCCCGCCTGGCTGATAGCATCATCACCAACTATAGCGGCCCAACCATGGAACTGGCCGTCATCGTCAATGCCGGCGTCAGCTACAGCAGTGACCTAGCCCATGTAGAGAGTATCGCCCTGACAGTGGCCAGAGAGGTAATTGAGGACCTCGACGAGACGGTAAAGACGTTTGAGCCGTGGTTTGGCTATGAGGAATTTGGGGAGTCGAACATTAACTTCTGGGTCTGGCTGCAGGCGACAGACCGAGTTGCTTCATTCCGTGTCACCAGTGAACTCATTAAGCGTCTTCATGCCCGCTTTAACCAGGAGGGGATCACCATAAACTACCCTGTCCGGACAACTTACTTACACTGGCCCCAAGGTACGCAGCCCCCACTCCCCCCGCATAGCCCCGGCTCCGCTGGTTCTGAGGAGAATCGTTAGGGCAAATATATTGACCTCACCCCCTGTATCCCCCTCTCCCTAAAAGGAGAGGGGGAAGATTGTTTTTGAAGGGTCTTCGCCCCTTCAAACGACCCTTGATTGGCTGGACTTAAGCTGGGCTAAATGTTATATATTTAGACATCAAGGAGACTGGAGGTGAATAATGCTGGGAGAGCTTCCAATCGGGACACTTAAGGCTATCTTTGACACCCTGCCGGTAGATATAACCTTTGTTGATGAGGCTGACACCGTCAGGTACTACAGCAAGGGCGATGACAGGATATTCAGGCGGACGCCAGCGGTAATCGGCAGGAAGGTGCCGGACTGCCACCCAAAAGAAAGCCTAGACAAGGTAAACCAGGTCCTAAGTGAGCTTAAGTCTGGCGAAAGAAAGATGGCTGAATTCTGGATTGACCTTAAAGGGCGCAAGATTTATATCAGATATTTTGCGGTAAAAGACGAAAATGGCAAATATCTGGGCACGCTTGAGGTTACGCAAGATATAACTGATATCCAGAAGATTACCGGGCAGAAGAGGCTACTTGATATGGGGTAAACCCCTACCTCGATAAACTGGGTGTATCAAGGGTATAGTCCCCTTTGTCGGTGGGGAAGATGTCTTTTAAGACCAGAGTGCGGCCGGTCTGGATGGCGGTAAAGCCGTACTTGTTGCGGATGTGGTCAATGGCTTGATTTAGTTTCTCCAGCCTCTCCGATGAAGAGTCCATCATCTCAAGCTGCTGCCCCGGCTCAACCAGTTTTGAGACCCCGATGCCAATAAGGCGCACCGGCCTCTTTTCCTGAGTCAGCGCCTGATTTAAAAGTTTAACCCCACTATCAAAGATGGTCTGGTCGCTGTCGCTGGTTTTGGGCAGGGTAAGCTGGCGAGTGATGGTGGTAAAATCAGCATAGCGAAGCTTTAAACTTACGCAGCCAGCCCTCCTACCCTTCCGACGCAAATCACTACCCACCCGCTCACTTAAGTAGCGCAGTGTCGCTTCTAAGAACCTGCGGTCCTGCGTATCATCAGCAAAGGTAGTCTCCCGACTGATGGACTTAGCAGCACCGGGTAGTAGCTCTACTTCTCTATCATCTATACCGCTAGAGAAGCGGTGCAGAACCTCACCAGAGGCACCAAAATAGCTTTTTAGGGTACTTAAGGGTGTAGAGGATAGTTCACCTATAGTAGTGATGCCCAAACCCTTTAAAATGCGCCCTGTTTTCTTGCCTACACCGGGTAATTTAGCTATCGGCAGGGGAGCCAAAAAGCTAGGCTCGTTGCCACTTTCAACCTGAAGCAGGCCGTCTGGTTTACTAAGTTCAGAGGCAACCTTAGCCACTACCTTGGAGCTTGAAATACCTACCGAAGCACTAAGCCCCAGTTTGCTCTTAATCTGCTCCTTTATTTTTAGTGCCATATCTCTAATCGAGCCGTAGAGAGATTCAAAACCGGTTACATCAAGGTAGGCTTCATCAAGGCTTACCGGTTCAAGAAAAGGGCTAAAGGAAGCCAGAATTGCCATAAACTTCTGTGAGGCATCGCGGTATTTGGCAAAACTGCCTGGAATAAAGATAGCCTCCGGGCAAAGACGGCTGGCTTTTAAAAGCGGCATGCCGGCATAAAGTCCAAAAGCGCGGGCTTCATATGAAGCCGAGGCAACCACCCCTCGCCCCTCAGGTCTACCGCCAACCACCACCGGCTTGCCCTTAAGAGCGGGGTCTTCCGCCTGCTCAACAGAAACAAAGAAGGCATCAAGGTCAATATGCATAATGCGGCGCGTCATCACTTGCCCTTCAAGATAAACTCTTTAACCCGGCGTTCAAAGGTGCTGCGCCGAAGTAGTACCCGACGCTGGCACTTGAGGCACTTAATCCCGATATCGGCACCGAGCCTTACCACCTGCCACTCATAACTGCCACAGGGGTGCTTCTTCTTCAGACGAACCACATCACCCAGGTTTATCTCCATAACCATGCTTTCACCTCAAGAAACTCAGCCACGAGTAGATAGGCAGGAGTTAATCTGGTCTCGAAGAGCCGAGGCAACACGCCGTGCCGCCTCAGCAAAATCTTCTCCCCTTGAGGCATAGATAATCTGCCTTGAGGAGTTTATAATCGCCTTCTGCCCCATCTTATCAACCCCGTAGCGAACCGCCAAAGAGAGGTCTCCCCCCTGAGCACCAATACCCGGTATCAGGATTGGCATGTCGGGATGGGCTTGCCTGAGTAGCCTCAGTTCCTCAGGGTAGGTAGCCCCGATAACCAGCCCGATATTGCCATAGGTATTCCATTCTTCGGCTTTCAGAGCCACCACCTCAAACAGGGGGCGAAGACCACTTTCGGTTTCACAGGGCAGAGACTGGAAGTCAACCGCACCGGCGTTTGAGGTCCGGCACAGGATAAATACCCCTTTTCGAGTGTACTTGAGGAAGGGCTCTATTGAGTCAAAACCAAGATACGGGTTTACGGTAGCGGCATCAAAGTTAAGGTTATCAAAAATGCTACTTGCATAGGCTCTTGAGGTATTGCCAATATCAGCCCGTTTGCCGTCACCAATGGTGATGATATCATCCGGTATATATTTAACCGTTTGCTTCAAGACATCAAATCCACTATCTAAAGCCTCATAGAAAGCAAGGTTGAGTTTATAGGCACATACCAAATCAGAAGTTGAATCAATAATCTTCTTGTTGAACTCAAGTACACCCACACCCTTGGGCAGGAGGTTCGGGTCAGGGTCAAGCCCAACGCAGAGCAAACTCCGATTCTTCTGGGCAGCAGCCAAAAGCTTTTCTGTAAAATTCATCTCCTACCCCCTTAAGTAAGCTGATAATATCAGTCGCTTAAGAAGGGCGTCAAGTGCTAGAATATCTACTAGCCCGGGTGGGATATAAAATGAATTACCAGGAGACGCTGGACTATATCTACAGCTTTGTTAACTATGAAACCCTGCCCCAGATGAGGGACAAAGCCCACTTTGACCTGAGGCGTATGGAGGAGCTACTAGCTCATCTGGGAAGCCCCCAACTGGCGGGACACGCTGTTCACATCGCCGGCACCAATGGCAAAGGCAGCGTTGCCGCCATGATGGCATCAGTCCTTAGCACTTCAGGTTATAGAGTGGGGCTCTACACCTCGCCTCATCTTCAAATATTGGAAGAACGCATCAGGGTCAATGGGAGATTGATTTCAAGCGCTGAACTTATTAATTTAGTAGAGAAACTGAAACCAGAGATTGAGGCGGTAAAGAAGAAAGCCACTTATGGCCAGTTAACCACCTTTGAGGTATTAACGGCGCTGGGCTTTTGTTACTTCAAGCTAAAGGGGGTGGATTTTAAGGTTTTAGAGGTGGGTTTGGGCGGCAGGCTTGATGCCACCAATGTCGTAAGCCCTGAGGTCGCTATTATTACCTCAATTAGTTTTGACCATAAGGAGGTTTTAGGTGACTGCCTCCCTGAGCTTGCCAGAGAAAAGGCTGGCATTATCAAGCCAAAAAGCAAGGTGGTACTCGCACCACAAGCTGATGAGGTAACCCGCACCATAGAAAAGATATGCTCAAGCCTTGATGCCGAGCTGGTCAAGGTGGGCAGGGATGTTACCTGGCAAGGCTCCGGATTTGACCTAAGTAATCAATCGCTTAAGGTACAAGGGAGACTTTCAAGTTACAAATTAACTATTCCGCTTCTTGGTGAGCATCAGCTTGAAAATACAGCCACCGCGGTGGCGGCTCTAGAGGTTTTAGACGAAAAGGGATTTAACATCCCCGGAGAGAGTATTATTAACGGCCTAGCTAAGGTAAGCTGGCCAGGCAGACTCGAGGTTCTTCACCATCACCCCTTACTTATAGTTGACAGTGCCCATAATCCTGACTCAGCCGGCAAATTAAAGCAGGCAATTAAAAAATACTTTTATTTTGACCGGGCTTTCCTCATTATCGGAACCTCGCTTGACAAAGATGTAGCCGCTATTGTCTCGGAGTTAGCACCCCTTTTTAGTGAGGTAATTATTACCCGCTCCCGCCACCCCAGAGCTACGGCACCCCCAACACTTGCCAGTGAATTTAGAAATTACCCAGTTAAAGTCCACCTCTCAGAAAATGTCACTGAGGCACTAACTCTAGCTTTAAGCTTAGCTAAAGAGCCGGACCTCGTCTGTGCTTCGGGCTCCCTATTTATCGCGGCTGAGGTTACCCAAGAGGCAAGTAAGCTATTGGCAAATAAAGAGCACCTTCTTTGACACTGGAGATTGAGCCAAAGTATAATCCTTACGGTAAAAACCAAAATAAGTAAGGAGAAACATTGATGGCAAAGAAGGAGTCCAGGGAAGAGATTTTGGACCGGGTGGAGAAGAGAGCCATAGAATACCACAAGCGGGGCCATGGCTGTGCCCAGACCGGCCTTTTGGCGGTGGGGGAGGAATTTTGTCCAGAAAGCATCCAGTCGGTGTTTAAAGCCGCCAGCTTTCTTTCCGGAGGCATCGCCCGCACCGGAAACGCCTGTGGGGCACTTGTTGGTGCCATGCTAGCAGCGGGACTTGCCGCCGGCCGAGAGACGCTTGATGCACCGGCATACGGCACGGCGACAGATAAAAATACCGGTAAGCCGAGGATAGCTGAGCTTGTCCGGGAGCTTTTCTACCGCTTTGTACAGCAAGAAGGCAGCTGGATATGCCGTGATATCCAGACCAAGCTTGCCGGCAGACCCTTTGACATGCATGACCCGGAGCAGGTGAAGCAATTCCGGGAAACCGGCGACCCGGATAAGGCTGCCAAACTGGTAGGCAGAAGTGCACGGCTGGCAACTGAGACAATACTGCAAATGAAGGAAGAGGGTCTAATTAAATAGGTTTCAAATATGCTCAAGGGTTAATTTCGTATTGGGCAGTTAGAGCCTCTTCAGGTAACATATTACGCAGGATTCTCTCCAGCGCCATAGTATGACTGCAAAGCCCCCAGCCGGAGAAAAAGTGGCAAGAGCAATGCCACTTACCGCCCTTATAGTCAGTAGTGTAGGTGTCATGCTCTCCCCGGAACTGCACTGAGAACTCAGAGAAGGTAACCCGGTCTGTCTCTTGGGCGTAGCGTTTAGCCTTTTCTATCTTCCCTATCATACTGGACAGCATCAATACACCCCCTAAACTTTAGGAGCACTGGCTAAGATAAACCCAGTGCTCCTTTTCCCTTAACACGCTAAAGCTCATAATTACTACAAACATTTAGCCCGACTTCAATTAATCTTTGGCTTTCTTTTTAATTTTACTCCTTTTTTCTTTATAAGTCCAGCTAAGCCTCTTAGCTTGAACGAACCTTCAAGCCAGTGGGGCGTATCAAGATTTTGGGTTAATTTGCCTTAGCTAGGATATAGTTGTTAGAATAGCAAAGTAAAATTAGGATGATGAGGTGAAGCAGTGCCGACTTATGAATATGAGTGTCATCTTTGCCAGCATCGCTTTGAGAGGAGACAAAGGTTTGATGAAGAGCCAGTAGCGATGTGCCCGCAGTGTCAGGGAAAGGCACGCCGTGTTATCCACTCCATCCCCGTTATTTTTAAGGGAAGTGGCTTTTATAGTACCGATAGTCGTAAGGACCCAAACAGCAAGCCAGCCAAGGACAAGGAGAAAAAACCTGAAGAGGAAAAGAAATAGTTGAAAGCGCTACTACAACGGGTCAGCCGAGCCTCAGTTAACATTGCTGATGAATTAGTGGGGAGGATAGGATGGGGGCTGCTGGTCTTCGTCGGCGTGGCCAATGGTGATACACCAGAGGATGTTAATTACCTGGCACAAAAGGTTTTAAACCTGCGCATCTTTGCTGATGGAGAGGGGAAGTTCAACCTCTCGGTACTAGATATTAAAGGCGAGCTACTGCTGATAAGCCAGTTTACCCTTCTTGCCGATACCAGAAAGGGGCGCCGTCCCAGCTTTAGTGAGGCGGCTCAACCTGAGGAAGCGGAAAAACTATTTGACCAGTTTATAGAGCAGGTTAAGATGAGTGGACTAAAGCTTCAGACCGGACGCTTCCAGCAATATATGCAGGTAGAAATCATAAACGACGGCCCGGTAACCATAATGCTGGATAGCAAAGACAGACTACGAAGCCGGTCTAGCTAAGTTCTCTAATGCATCATTAATGCGCTCAAGGCACTTCTCTTTACCCAGCACTGCCATGGTCTGGAAAAGCGGCGGTGCTGCTGTCTGCCCGGTGATGGCTACCCGCAATGTACCAAATAGCTGACCTGTCTTAAGCCCCAGTCCCGCTGCCAAGGGGCGCAGCACTGACTCCAGAGAATCGGTATCAAATGTTTTAAGTTCCGCAATTTTTGCTTTTGCCTCTTTTAGCGCTCCAAAAGTTACTTCCTGATTCATGCCTTTGCCGATTAAGAGTCTTGAATCATAATCAAGCTCTTGAGTAAAGAAAAACCGAACCAGCTCCGGCACCTCCGCTAAGGTCTTAGCCCTCTCCTGGATTAGGGGCATAATCTTTTTTACATAGTCAGGAGGCAGGGGACGCTTTACACTGGCCGGCAACCCCTCCTCCAGAAATGGGAGTGCCCTCTGGGTAAAATCGTCAAGGCTCAGGCTGCGGATATATACCCCGTTCATCCAAGAAAGCTTATCCTTATTAAAAATGGCTGCCGTCTTGCTCACCCTCTCTAACGAAAACTTATCCACAAGCTCCTTGGGGGAGATAATCTCAGTCTTATCATCCAGCGACCAACCAAGCAGAGCCAGAAAGTTGACCATGGTTTCAGGGAGATACCCCTCTTCGCGGTACTCGGTTATGGATACCGCCCCGTGGCGCTTACTTAATTTAGAACGGTCAGAACCCAATATCATCGGCAGGTGGGCAAACTGCGGTGGCGAAAACCCCAGAGCCTGGTAAAGCAAAAGATGTCGCGGGGTGCTGGATAACCACTCCTCAGCCCGGAGTACATGGCTTATCTGCATCAGGTGGTCATCAACCACATTGGCCAGATGATAGGTAGGATAGCCATCCGACTTAAGTAAGACATAATCATCAATGGCCCTGTTTTCAAACACCACCTCGCCCCGGATTAAATCATTAAAGGGGGTCTTTCCCTCAAGCGGGGTCTTGAAACGAACCACCGGCGTTATGCCTTCATCCTCTTTCTGAGACCGCTCCTTCGGGCTTAAGTTACGGCAATGGCGGTCATAGCCCGGCGGCTGCTTACGCCTGACCTGTTCGGCGCGCATCCCCTCAAGCCTCCGCGGGGAACAGTAGCAATAATAGGCATTACCTTGTAAAACCAGTCTCTCGGCTACCTCGTGATATGTTTTCAAGCGCTGCGACTGAAAGTAGGGACCATGTTTACCCCCCACCTCCGGCCCCTCATCCCAAAGGAGCCCCAGCCACCTAAGTGAGTCAAGAATAGCCTCAACCGCCCCCTCAACCTTGCGCACGACATCAGTATCCTCAATGCGGACAATAAAGCTGCCACCCCAGTGCCTTGAAAAAAGCCAGTTAAAAAGGGCAGTCCTGATATTGCCCACATGGGGATAGCCGGTAGGGCTGGGGGCAAAGCGAACTCTAACTTGGCTGGTCATCTTTAACATTCCTCAATGGTACAAATAGTGGAAATCTAGGCCCTGTTCTGATTTTAATTAATTCTACCATCCACCCCATTAAGTTTCTAGGCTAAATCCTTTAAGAACTGCTCCAAATCGGGGGGTAGCTCGGAGGTAAACTCTTTATATTCGCCGCTTTGGGGTAACTTAAAACCAAGGCGGCAGGCGTGTAGAAAAGGCCGCTCAAGATGGGGGGACTTTACCCCGTAAACCTTATCGCCAAGCACTGGGTAGCCGATAGCAGACAAATGAACCCGAATCTGGTGGGTCCTGCCGGTCTCAGTCCTCACTTCAATCAGGGTGTAGCTATCCAGATACTTGATTACATCATATAGGGTGCGTGCTTCTCTGCCACTGGTAACTACTGCCATTCTCTTTCGGTTATGGGGGTCACGCCCGATAGGGGCTTCAATGACACCGTGCTCGGGAGAAAGCTTGCCTTTAACCAAAACCAGATAAACCTTTACCACCGAGCGGGCTTTGAACTGACTTATCAAATTAGCCTGTGCTGAGCTATTTTTAGCCACCACCATCACCCCGGAGACATCCTTATCCAGCCGGTGCACAATCCCCGGCCGAAGCCAGTCGTCACTTTCCGGTAAGCTGGGTAGATGGAAGAGGATAGCATTAACCAGGGTATGAGCCTGGTGTCCCGGGGCAGGGTGAACCGCTATCCCAGCCGGTTTATCTACCACTAATACATCATCATCTTCATAAATGATATTAAGTGGCAGAGCTTCGGGGGTTAAGGTCTGGGGTGCGGCCGGAGGGATAATAACCTTCAGCTTGTCACCAAGACTAAGTTTAAGGCTGGAGCGAGCAATACGGTCGTTAACCCTAATTTTACCCTCGTTGATAAGCCTCTGGGCATAAGTCCGGGAGAGTTCTGGACACATCTTAGTGACGTATTTATCAAGCCGAACCGCGTCCTCATCAACCACAAAACTATGCACTTTGTCCATTGGAGCGCTTCCCCGCCGGGGCTAAGAAAAGTAAGCAGTAAGCAAGCATAATAACCCCAATTACTACCGAGGAATCAGCCAGGTTAAAAGTCGGCCAGATACCAAGGTCAATAAAGTCGGTAACATAGCCAAAGCGCAACCGGTCAATCAGATTACCTATGGTACCACCTAAAATCAAGCCAAGAGCCAGCATGCCGAGCTTGGTATTCAGCACGGGGAACCAGCGATAGGCAAGAAAGGCACAGGCTAGAAGCAAGACAATACCGACCGAGGCACCAATAATTAAGGCGAATGTCTGGTCACGAAAAAGTCCAAAGGTAGCCCCGGTATTCTGGATATGAGTTAAGCGAAAAAAGCCTTTCGGTGGTATTGACTCTCCAAGAGCTAAAATAGACCTTATCCATACCTTGGCAAGCTGGTCAGCGGCTACCACTAGCAGGATGGTCGGGAAAAAGACTAGATTGCGCCACCTACCCGTGGGGTATTGTGCCTTTCGCATTTTTTGCCTTTTTAGCCTTGCAACTGACGCACGAGTGTGCCTGAGGTAGTGCTTCCAGACGGGCCGGGTCTATAGGCTGACCACAGCTGTCACATTTGCCGTAGGTTCCTTCATCAAACTTCTTCAGAGCGTGTTCTATCTTAGCCAGCTCACCCATTATCCGATTTTCTAGAGCCAGTCGTTTCTCTAACTCAAAGGTCTCTGTAGCCTCCTCTTCCCTTTTACCAAAGGGGCTACCCTCTCGCCTTTCATCGATGGGGCGCACCCCAGCCTTTAACTGCGCTAACTCTTCAGTTAACCTCTTGTGTTCAGTCTCCAGACGAGAGTGAAGTATCCTGAAATCGGTTGTCACTTCTTCCTCCCCCTCACCTGCCAAATTGGGGAGATACCCTTTGGGTTTTCTCCCCAGCACTTAGATGTGACAGGCAAGCTAATTCAAATTGCGATTATTATATCATAAGAGAGCAATACTAGACGGGGCAGATTAGTTAATTCATTCGCAACTGGCCAGTGGGGCTAACCGCCTGAGCCTACCAGTAATAATTAGCCAAGACAAAAACTTGCTGGGTTGAGTAAAATTCCCCAGCCCGCTTATCATACCACATTTAATCAATGTTTGCAACTAGCTAGGCAAAGCGCCCCTGTCTAAGCTATGATAATGAAAGGGGGTGAGTAAAGTGAAAGAGGTTATTGTGGAACTGTCTATTGTCCCACTGGGCACGGCTAGCACCAGTCTAAGCCCTTATGTCTCTGCCTGCCTTGAGAGGTTAAAAGAAGCCAAAGATGTAAGTTACCAGCTTAACGCTATGGGGACGATTATTCAGGGGCCGCTTAAGCGGGTACTCGAACTGGCACAGAGAATGCACGAGGTGCCCTTTACTATGGGAGCTAAAAGAGTCTCCACCACCATCAAAATTGATGACCGCCGCGACAAGCCGGCAACAATCGAGAGCAAGGTTAAAGCGGTAACTTAAGCCAGTTTTAGAAAAGTCGTCTTATGGCTAAACAGGTTGCCACCTAAGTCTCAATAACCTATAATCGGTAAGAGCGTTCTCTTGAGAGAAGATAGGGTGAAGCTCAAGATAACTACCCTAAGCGAAAATACCGCTGCGGCACCTGACCTGCTGGCTGAGTGGGGAGTCTGTATCCATCTAGAAACGGATGAGGTAAGCATCCTGCTTGACGCTGGGCAAAGTATCTCCGCCAGCTTCAATGCTGATATTCTGGGGGTTGACTTAAGAGGAGTGGATAAGATTGTCTTAAGTCATGGCCACCATGACCACACTGGCGGGTTAGAAGGGGTCCTACGCAAGATGAGAAAGGAAGTAGAAATAATAGCCCACCCTGATATCTGGCAAGCCAAGTACCGCCGCAAGGAAGGACTAAAGGATAAATATATCGGCATGCCCTTCCAACGCCTGGGGTTGGAAAGCCTGGGAGCCAGATTTAACTTGACCAAAGATGCGGTCAAAATAACCGACAATATAATGACTACCGGCGAGATTCCCATGGTAACCGACTTTGAAGAGGTACCACCCACCCTCTGTGTAAAGGAAGGTAACCGCCTTATTCCTGATAGACTCTTGGATGACCAGGCACTTGTTATAACTACCCAGCTAGGGCTGGTGGTCATACTTGGTTGTGGTCACCACGGCCTGGTAAACACCCTCTACCACGCCCAGAACCTTAGCGGCGTAAAAGAGATAAACACGGTACTGGGTGGCTGTCACCTTTTTGATGCGTCTGAAGAGCAAATATCCTTAACTATTACTGCTTTAAAGGAGTTAGGCGTCGAGAGAATAGGTGTCTCCCACTGCACCGGTATGCCGGCAACGGTGTTAATGGCGCAAGAGTTTGGCGATAACTTTTTCTACAATAATACCGGCACTATCGTTGACTTGCCATAAGGCTTAAGATGAATCTTTCAATTGAGTTAGCACCCAGATGCAAACAGGGACTACTGCTTAAAAATCCGGTGATGACCGCCTCTGGTACCTTTGGCTATGGCACTGAGTACAGCCACCTCTTTAATATTCAAAAGCTGGGGGCTATTATCTGCAAAGGAACCACCTTAAAGCCCAGAGAGGGTAACCCACAGCCTAGAATAGCTGAGACAGAGTGCGGGTTACTTAACTCAATTGGGCTGGAGAATATTGGCCTTGAGTCTCTAATTAAGGATAAGGCACCAATCTGGGCAGGCTGGCAGGTGCCGGTAATCGTCAATATCGCTGGTGAAACCATTGATGATTACGCCAAGCTGGCGCAGAAGCTTGACGTAGTAGCCGGCATCAGCGCCATTGAAGTAAACGTCAGCTGCCCCAATATTAAGGCTGGAGGTGCCGAGTTTGGCTCAAGTCCTAAGCAAGCGGCCCGAGTTACCGCTGCCGTTAAAGCGGCTACCTCCCTCCCGGTACTGGTCAAGCTGACACCAAACACCGATGACATCGTCAAGGTAGCTCTGGCGGTGGAAAAAGCTGGAGCTGATTGTATAACCCTAATCAATACCATAAGGGGCATGGCTATTGACATCTCCACCCGCAAGCCAATACTGGGCAATGTATTTGGCGGCTTATCTGGGCCGGCGATTAAGCCGGTAGCGCTGGGTATGGTTTATGAAGTAGCCGGGGCGGTAGAGCTACCTATTATTGGTTGCGGTGGTATCATGACCGCAAGCGATGCCCTGGAGTTCATTATGGCTGGAGCCAGTGCCGTCCAGATAGGCTCAGCCAACCTTGTAAACCCCCGCGCCCCGCTTGATGTCCTTGAGGGGATAGAAAAGTTTATGCAAAAAGAGGGGATAGACAGTCTAACAGAGCTTATTGGTGTGGCGCAGCGTTAAGATTAACCAAAAGAGCACTCCCTACTCATTGCTTCAGTAAAAGCTACGCTAATCAACTAATGACATTCTGTAGCTTCCGGACGAGTTCGTGCCGCTTCTGTACGTCACCTATTAGCTCCAGCTTGAGCCTCTCCCAGGTGGCAGGGCAATCCTTATAGGTAACCCCGACTATTTGATGAAAGGCTTGGTCGATTTGCTTCTTATTGCTGGGAGTAACCTCAATACCAGCTTCATCTAGGATATCCTTCAGACGACGAAAATAGCACGACATGATAAACCACCTCTTTTTTCAAATGTTGAGTCCCCCCAAAATCTCCGCCTCTTTGGCTCTCATCTTAAGCTCAAGCTCAAGCTCATCATGCTCATAACCTAAAAGGTGAAGTACCCCATGGATAACGAGTATGGCTATCTCCCTTTCCACAGAGTGTTGGTGTTCCTCGGCTTGAATAACCGCCTGAGGGTAAGAGATAATCACTTCACCAAGGTGCCTTACCCCATCAGGAGGTACGATAAATGGGGCTACGTCTGGCCCCTCGGTTGAAAAGGCAAGGACATCGGTAGGCTCACTTTCGCCGCGGTATCTTTGATTTAGCTGCCTCACCTTTTCCCTGCTGGTGATGACCAGACCCAGCTCCACATTACCACAGATGCCTTGAGTTTTGAGGGTTTTTTGAGCTACCCTCCTTAGCCAGCTACTCTTAAGTAAGCCCTTAAACTCAAGGTCAAATACAATATTAATTTCCATTTAATAAGAGTCTAGCATACTGAAGGCAGCGCTCAAAGTTATTTGAGCAAAATAGAGGGCTGTGGTATATTTAGATTGTAGAAGCTACGGAGGGATCGCATAGTGGTCTAGTGCGGGCGCCTGCTAAGCGCTTACCCTGAGAAATTGGGGTCGTGGGTTCAAATCCCACTCCCTCCGCCAGGAAAGTAACAACCCCCAATAAAGGAATTATTTTAATATCCCGTAGAGAAGAAAAATGCCCCAATATCATATCTGGACTATCGGCTGCCAGATGAATAAGGCAGAATCGGAGCGGCTTGGTAGCTACCTTGAGCAACTTGGCTATGAGAATACGGCCACCACTGAGGAAGCTGACCTAATAATCCTCAATAGCTGCGTGGTGCGCCAGAGCGCCGAAAACAGGGTTACAGGTAAGCTTGATTCCCTTAAAGCCCTGAAAAATTCGCGCCCTCAAGTAGCCATTGCTGTAACCGGTTGCCTGGTAAACTCAAAGACCGATGAGCTCAAGAGGAGGTTTCCCCAGGTTGACTATTTTTTTAAGCCCGGGGGTTACCCCGAGTGGCTTAAGAAACGAAATAAAGAGCTAATTTTACCCCAGCATCCGGCACCCTCTACCTTCGTCCCGATTATTCAGGGCTGCGATAACTTCTGCTCCTACTGTATTGTCCCCTATCGCCGCGGTCGAGAAAAGAGCCGCCCTTTTAAGGAAATCATAACTGAGGTTAAGGAGCTGGTTCGTCGCGGCACCAAAGAGGTTACTCTCCTCGGACAGAATGTGGACTCATACGGGCATGACCTACCCCAAAAACCAGACCTGGCTAGTCTTCTGGGTGAGTTAAACACTATTGATGGGCTTTGCCGCATAAGGTTTCTGACCAATCACCCCAAGGATATGAGCCCTAATCTTATTGAGGCGATAGCTCGCCTTGATAAGGTGTGTGAGCAGATAAGCCTCCCGGTTCAGTCAGGTAGCAACGATATCCTAAAAGCCATGAGGCGGGGCTATACTGTGGAGCACTACCGCCAGCTTGTTTTTAAGATGCGAAATAAAATACCGGGGCTGGGATTAAGCACCGATGTCATCGTTGGCTTTCCCGGGGAAATAAGAGACCAGTTTCTTAAGACCTATAATTTACTGGCTGAGCTTAAGTTTGACTGCGTCCATGTAGCTTGCTACTCACCGAGAGTGGGCACTGTTGCCGCTCAAGAACTTGAGGATGATGTCCCACCTGCCGAGAAAAGGCAGCGATTGCAGCAGATTGAGCAGCTTGAGGAGGGCATCGCCGCTGAAATTAATAGTAGCTTACTGGGCAAGAGTGTTGAAGTTCTGGTCGAAGGTGAAAAAGGTGGCAAGTGGCAGGGTCGGACACGAACTGGTAAACTGGTATTCTTTAGCCGTGACAGCGACTTTATGGGGAAACTTAAAAGAGTCAAGATTGAGAAGACAAGCCCCTGGGCCCTACAGGGCAGGGTTAAACAATAATAAAAGGAGTAAAAAAATGAAAAAGAATAGAGGGTTAAGTTTAGGCTTAATGGCAGGGCTTATTATCACCCTAGCCTCTCTAGCCAGCTGTGCTCCAGCAGAGGAGGGAGCACCAGCGGAAGGTGCTAGCACCATCATGTTCATTGTTATTCTGGTACTGTTCGTCGCCTTTTTCTGGTTTTTCATGATCAGGCCCCAGCGCAGGCGACAAAAGGAACACGAGCAACTGGTACAAGTACTGAAAGTCGGAGACAGGGTGATTACTGTAGGTGGAATCTACGGGAGCATTGAGAACCTCAGCGATGAGAGTCTTGTCTTAAAAGTAGAATCGGGGGCAACAATAAGGATTGCCAGAACTAGCATCGTTGTCAAGCGCAGTAGGTAACTAAACATGAGTCAGAAGGTGGTATTAGCACTCATCGGGTATAACAATGAGTGAGATAAACCAACTCAAACAAAAGATAGAAGAGCTAAAAAAGAAGCTAGGGGCGGTTATCGTTGCCCACAACTACCAGCGGCCTGAGGTTCAGGACATAGCCGATTTTGTTGGCGACTCTCTGGAGCTGTCCCGCCGCTGCACCCAGGTAGATGCGGAGGTAATTGTCTTCTGTGGGGTGCATTTCATGGCCGAAACCGCCGCCATCCTCAATCCTAATCGTAGTGTCCTCCTGTCTGAGGCAAGGGCCGGCTGCCCGCTGGCAGATATGATTACCGCCGATGAACTCAGAGAATGGAAGCAGAAGTATCCCGAGGCTAAAGTCGTCTGCTATGTCAACTCATCAGCCGAAGTCAAGGCTGAAAGCTATATCTGCTGCACCTCAGCCAACGGGGTCAAGGTAGTAGAGCAGGTCCCCAGTCAGGAGATACTCTTTATCCCCGACCGCAACCTGGGGCACTATATCTCAAAAAAGACGAAAAAGAAGATTATCCTCTATCCCGGTTTCTGTATTGTCCATAACCGGATTACAGTCGAGCAGGTTAAAGAGGCAAAAAAACTGCATCCGGAGGCGGAGCTCTTAGCTCATCCTGAGTGTCAACCCGAGGTGGTTGACCTGGCTTCAGCGGTACTTAGTACCTCACAGATGATTCGCTATGCCAAAGAGAGCCCCCGGACGAGCTTTATTATTGGCACCGAGGAAGGAGTACTTCACCGCTTGCGAAAGGAG
>JAUVZV010000047.1 GCA_030602375.1 Chloroflexota bacterium
AGGTGGCAAAGTGAGTGGTTCGGCAAATTTAGCTTAAGTGATGTCATCAAACTCACCAGCAAATTTACTGTAGCCCAACTTTTAGCCCGTGAGGACTTCAGCAACCGCTATAATGCCGGGCGGCCGATTTCCATCACTGAACTGCTCTATCCTCTACTTCAGGCTTATGATTCAATGGCGATTAAGGCTGATGTTGAATTCGGGGGAACTGACCAGAAGTTTAATCTGCTGGTAGGTAGGGAGTACCAAGCTATGGTCGGCCAGCACCCACAGCAGGTTTTCCTCGTCCCCATCCTCACCGGCATTGACGGCACTCAGAAGATGAGCAAAAGTCTGGGAAACTATATCGGTGTTACCGAGCCGCCTGATGAGATATACGGTAAGGTAATGTCCATCCCTGATGAGCTTATCCTAGAATACTTTGCGCTGGTAACTGATGTTCCCGATGAGGAACTAAGAGAATTTGAGCAGGCGTTAAGTGAGCAAAGTGTAAACCCGATGCTACTTAAAAAGCGTCTGGCGAGGGAAATCATCACCCAGCTTTATAGCCCAAAGGAAGCCGCTAAAGCTGAAGAGCACTTTACTAAGGTCTTTCAGAGGAAAGAAGTACCAGAAGAGATACCTGAATTTCATTTTTCTTTTAAAGGAGTCGCAGCCCCAATGGCAGACAGTGGGATTGAGGCTCAAAAAAAGGGCATAGATTTAATTAGTATGGATGACTGGGACATAAGCGACATAATTGTGAAAACAGGTCAGGCTAAAAGCCGTAGTGAAGCCATAAGACTTATTGCTCAGGGGGCGGTCAGTATAGATGGTGAGAAAATATCAGGTAATATTGCCCCCATCAAGAGCGGCAGTATCATTAAAGTCGGCAAACGCCGCTTTGCCAGAGTGATCAATACTGATAATTAAAAAGAAAAGAGAAATGAGGCTTAAGGATAAAGTAGCTATTGTTACCGGCGGCGGGGTTGGTATCGGCAAGGCTATCGCCCTAGCCTTCACAAACGAAGGTGCCACCGTAGTGGTGGCTTCCCGTAACCTAGAAAATCTGGAAGATGTCGCTGCTGAGATTAAAGCCAAGGGCGGCAAAACCACCACTATCAAGACTGATGTTACAGATGAGAACCAGGTGAAAGAGATGGTCAGTCAAACCTTAAGTGAATACGGGAAGATAGACATACTGGTTAATAACAGTGGCATCGCCGGACCCACTCTCGCTGTAGTTGACCTTAAACTTAAGGATTGGAACCAGACAATAGCGGTAGACCTGACCGGGGCAATGCTCTGTTCAAGAGAAGTCTTAAAAGACATGATTAAACGTAAGAGTGGCAACATCATTAACATATCATCAATAGCGGGAAAACATGGTATGGTTTTGAGGAGTCCATACACTGTTTCCAAATGGGGCTTGATTGGCTTTACCCAGACCCTATCAATGGAGGTAGGTACATACAATATCCGGGTTAACTGCATCGCCCCCGGTCCCGTTGCTGGAGAACGAGTTGAAAATATCATCAGGGCTAGGTCGGAGGCTTTGGGGATTCCTGAAGAGGAAATAGCCAAGCAGATGACAAGCCGAACTTCCTTGGGGAAATTTGTCACCGCTGAAGAGGTAGCCTGGGCAACGGTATTCCTGGCTTCAGACGAGTCAAGTGGCATCACCGGCCAGACCCTGAGTGTTGATGCTGGCAGGACAAGCTTATAATATACTAAAATAGAAGTTTGAAATTAAAGCCAAGTAAGTACTATTTGGCTTGATTGCTTAACACTGATATACTAATAAACTAAAGGAGAGGGATAAATGGCACAGTTACGCATCCCAGGACCGACACCTTGCCCGGATGAGGTTCTCCAGGCGATGACCAAACAAATGATAAATCACCGTGGTGAGGGATTCGGTCAGATACTGCATGGGGTAATAGCTAATCTAAAGGAGTTATTCCAGACCAAGAATGATGTTTTTCTACTCACCGCTTCTGGTACCGGTGTCATGGAAGCGGCTATTGTTAACACCCTCTCTCCCGGAGACAGGGTACTAGCGGTGTCCGTCGGTGTCTTCGGGGAACGCTTCGCCACCATTGCCCGAGAGTTCGGTGCCGAGGTAACTGCACTTAAGTTTGAGTGGGGTAAGGCGGCTGACCCTGATGCGATACGTCAAGCCCTTCACGCTGACCCGAAAATCAAGGCGGTACTACTTACCCATAATGAAACATCTACCGGTGTTACCAACGACCTGGCCACCTTAAGCTCCATAGTCAAGGAATTTGATAAACTGCTCCTGGTTGATACCATCAGTAGCCTGGGCTCAATCAAGCTACCTTTAGATGATTGGCACTGCGATGTTGCTATTACCGGCTCGCAGAAGGGGTGGATGGCTCCCCCTGGACTGGCCATGGTTTCTGTCAGCGAAAAAGCCTGGCAGGCACACCAGAGTGCCAAGATGCCACGCTTCTACTGGGACTTTGCCAAACTCAGAAGCTATTTAGAAAAGGGACAGACCCCCTTTACCCCGGCTATTTCCACTGTATTTGCTTTGTCAGTTTCTCTGGAAATGATGCTAAGGGAGGGCTTAGCCAACATCATTGCCCGTCACACCCGGGTAGGACAGACAGCCCGAGATGGAGTAAAATCACTGGGACTTTCCCTTTTTGCTGATGAAAGCCATGCCTCCAACACGGTAACTGCCATTGCCATCTCCAACGGTCTTGATGCTAGTAAGCTACGACGCATCTTAAGAGAAGAGCATCAAATTATCTTAAGTGGTGGTCAGCAGTCACTTGCCGATAAGATATTCCGCATCGGTCACCTCGGCTGGATAACTGAGGCTGACATTGCTGAGGTTGTTGGAGCGCTAAAAGTAGCCTTACCACAGGCTGGATTTAGGGGTGCTAGTTAATAATGAAAGTCTTAATCACTGACTCTATTGCCGAAGAAGGTATAGAGCTGCTGCGTAAACACGCTGAGATAGACGTTAAGTTAGGCTTAAAGCCAGAGGAAATCATACCCATCATTGGTGATTATGAGGCGCTGGTAGTACGCAGTCAGACCAAGGTTACCAACAAGGTCATTGAGGCGGGGAAAAAGCTTCAGGTCATCGCCAGGGCTGGTGTTGGCGTCGACAATATTGATGTCGAAGTTGCAACCCTTAACGGTGTCATCGTGGTCAATGCCCCTACCGGTAATACTATTTCCGCCGCCGAACATACCATCGCCCTGATGCTGGCTTTAGCCCGCCATATACCTCAGGCTAATGCTACGCTCAAATCCGGGGTGTGGAAGAGAAGCGATTTCATAGGCACTGAGTTAAGGGGTAAAACACTGGGTATTATTGGCTTAGGCAATGTGGGTTCAGAGGTGGCCAGGCGTGCCCGGGGGCTGGAAATGAAGCTCATTGCCCATGACCCCTTTATTTCTAGTGACCATGCCCGTAATCTGCAAGTTGGGCTTGTTTCACTAGATGAGCTACTGCGCCAGTCTGACTTTATCACCCTCCATACCCCCCTAACAGCACAAACCAAAAGATTAATCGGAGCCAAAAAACTGGCTTTAATAAAGCCTCAAGCTTGTATCATTAACACCGCCAGAGGTGAGCTAATTGACGAAGAGGCACTAGCCAAAGCAGTAAAAGAGAAAAGAGTGGCTGGCGCTGCCATTGATGTCTTTGCTACCGAACCAACAACGGAGAGCGTTCTTTTTGCCGAAGATAATATCATTGTTACCCCTCACTTAGGGGCTTCCACTACTGAGGCTCAAGTGACAGCAGCAGTGGACACCGCCAAGCAGGTTATTGATGTCTTCAGAGGCAAACCAGCCAGATATGCCGTAAATGCCCCCCTTATCCCCCCTGAAGCCCTGCCTTTCCTAGTACCCTTCATGAAGCTGGCTTCGACCCTGGGTCAGCTATTAAGTCAACTAGCTGAGGGTCAGTTAAACGCTATCCAGATTAAATATAATGGCGAGATTTGCCGCCACGACACTAACGCCCTTACCGCCTCCCTCCTCGGGGGGCTACTGGAAAGGGTAAGTGAAGAGCGGGTTAATCTGGTTAATGCCCACATCATTGCTGCCCAGAGGGGCCTTGATATCGTGGAACAGAAAGAGGTTGAATGTGAAAACTACTCAAGCCTCATCACCATAGATGCTACCACCGGTACCGAGGTTACCACTGTTGCCGGCACCGTGATGCGCGGTGAATCACACCTTGTCCGGGTGAATGATTACTGGATTGACATTGTGCCAACCGGGGGCTATTTCTTATTTAGTGACCACCGCGACCGCCCTGGTCTCATCGGAGCCGTGGGGAAGATAACCGGTGATGCTGACATCAACGTCAGCTACATGTACCTCGGTCGCCTCAAGCCCAGGGGCCAAGCCCTAATGATATTGGTCCTTGATGAACCACTGCCTGAGGAGCAACGCCAAAAAATACTGGCTATCCCCGATATCTACACCGCCAAAGTGGTAAGACTTT
>JAUVZV010000019.1 GCA_030602375.1 Chloroflexota bacterium
TATCGGGTGCCGGTTTCAAGTCATCATCAAGGCGAACCAGACCACCAAAAAGCTGCAATATGTAGTTATGTGAAGTCATATCACCGGAAAGCGCCGGGTCAAGCGTCACCGGGTCAATACTGTAAAGATTAAGAACCCCGCCTTCCGGTACCGGCTCTGGCGCTGGCTCTACTGCTGGCTGGCAAGAAGCAAAGAGCAGACCAGCTAATAATACAACCGAAAAAATTATATAAAAAAGCTTCTTCATCATTTGACCAATAAACCTAATCTATCAAAACCAAAGTTGCCAGAGCCCCGGTCGGCTCAAATGATGCTTTCTCTTTACTTGCCGACTGGAACTGCTCCCTTAAATACTCCTGCCACAGACTATCCAGCCCGTCCATGTCAAAGCCGTAGACCTTCTCCAGAGCGCCGTCATAGGTACTGCCCTGCTCAAAGGTATTAAGTAATTTGAGCATCTTTTCTTGCCCGTAACTTGAGACAAGGAACGAAACTAAGCTATAGCTCTGGGCGTAAGAGAGAACCGCCTTCTCTGCCTCAGCCGAAAAGGGGCTTGCCAGGCTACGTACTGAGAAAAGACTGCCTTCATTTACTGCCATAGCCAGATAGGTGGCAAACTGCACGCCTAACACTCCCTCACTGTACATTGCCAAACCTTCGTCAAGCCAGACAGGAAGGTCATTATAGGGATTTAAGGTCATCTGACTCACCACCAGATGGGTTAGCTCATGGGTCATTGCCTTTTTGCCCCAGGAGAGATTATCTGGCTCAATGCCGATAGCAATAACACCATAGCTGGTAAAGGCGACTCCACCCGTCCACTCCTGGGGATAAATCATCGCCCCCCGTAGCTCCTGGGCAGTGGCGTAGATATACATTCGGGACGGTCGCCTAAGATGAGCACCAGTATCCCTCTCCAGGCGTGATAATGCATCTTGAGCGGTAGCCATTAATTCTTGGACAAAGTATTCATCCCCTTGATACCAGTATAACGTCAGCTTGCCTTCGGTTAAGCTACGCCAGGAGTAACGGGTATCATCAAAGTGAAGTTCAAGAGGAGGTGTCTGGACAATATTCAAACTCTCATCCTTCGCCGTCCACCAGTAGCTGATAGTGGTGCCCGGGGGAAGTCCACCGACTTTCCTCATATCCCAGGTCCATTCGGCAAGAACCTCTGTATCCGGAGCAAATTCAATGTAGACCTCACTGGTAACTTGGGCAAAGCTAACCCGGTCAACACTATAGTGGAGACGAACGTCAGTAATATTAACATCGCTTGAAACTGAGAGCCCAAAGCTAAGAATTGAGGGGAACTTCGCCTCAGCCCAACTGTCTAGTATCTTTAGTCCGCCTTGGGCTGAAGCCGAGTTAGGACTTAGCAAACTAAGCAGTAGAAAAATGGCTAAGGTTAAAAATCCAAGTCTTCTAATCATCGCTTTCTACCCATACTGGACCGAAGATAGGCTTTGATAAAATCATCTAGTTCTCCGTCCAGCACGCTATCAATATCAGAAGTCTCATAGGCAGTGCGGTGGTCTTTTACCATCTTATATGGATGAAGGACATAACTCCTAATTTGATTACCCCAGCCAGCCGAAATACGCCCCCCCTTAAGCCGAGCCCTCTCTTCAGCCCTTTCCCTCAGCTTTAATTCAAGTAGGCGAGACTGCAGTATTTTTAAGGCGATTTCCTTGTTTTGGTACTGGGAACGCTCGCTCTGACAGGTAACCACCAGCCCGGTGGGAAGATGGGTAAGTCTTATAGCAGTACTTGTCTTCTGCATATGCTGCCCCCCGGGACCACTGGAGCGAAAGCTATCAACCTTTAAATCATCCGGCTCTATCCTAACATCAACATCAGCTTCAGCCTCGGGCATAACCTCAACCAAGGCAAATGAGGTGTGCCGAGCATGGTCAGCATCAAAGGGCGAGAGACGAACCAGCCGATGAACACCGTGTTCTGATTTTAAGTACCCTCGGGCATAATCGCCACCAATACTGATAATGGCACTCTTTATCCCTGCCTCCTCACCCGGTGAAGAGTCCAGCACCTCAGCCTTATAACCGCGCCTCTCCGCCCAGCGAAGGTACATCCTGAGCAGCATCTCTGCCCAATCTTGAGACTCGGTGCCCCCAGCCCCAGCGTGAATAGCCAGAACAGCATTTCTGCCGTCATACTCATCGCTAAAAGCCAGCTCCAGTTCCAACTCGTCAAGCTGGGATGAAACCTCTTCAATCTCAGAGAGAATCTCCCCCTCAAGCGAAGTGTCCCCTTCCTGCTGCGCCATAGAGACCAGTTCCGCGATATCTTTAAGCTTTTTCTCCAGCTCCCGCCACCTCACCACCTTCTTCATCTCAGCAAGCTGGCGCATGCTATCTTGTGCCTTTGCTGAGTCTTGCCAGAAACTAGCTTCAGCGGATTTTCTCTCCAGTTCAGCGATTTCCTGCTCTTTTACGGCAACCTCAAAGATGCACCAGCGCCATTGACACTCTTGACCGCAAATCCTCTAGTTTATCTTTTAACTCCTGCATCGGCATCACCTAATTAAAGAGTCTCCCTTGAAGGTTTATCTTAACTTCAACAGTTTCCTCTCTTAAATTGCCACCAGCCGCCAGATGAGCCAGGCGCGTCGCTTCTGGAACCCTAAAGCCACGGCAGCACTGCATCACCCAGTAAATGGCGTCCTCAAGGTCAATCCTGTGACCGATAGATACATAAACCGGACTTACCCCTATTCTGGTTCGTAGTGCCACTCCAATAACCTCACCCCCATCTACTACCTCAGCATAGTCACCGGGTTCAGGGCCCGGTGCTTGGTGCTCACCGCATAGTCGGGACTTGGCACAACCAATGGTCGGCGTATCAAGCAGTAGCCCTAAATGAGAGGCAAGGCCAAAGCGCCGTGGGTGCAAAATCCCCTGTCCATCAACGATAATAAGATCAGGCGAGAACTTAAGTCTCTCGCAGGCAGCCAGTGTCAGCGGTGCCTCTCTAAAGGAGAGGAGACCGGCGATATAAGGGAAGGAAAGCCGGCCTGAAACTACTTTTACCTCCGCCACCCTAAATTCCGGATATTTAAGGATAACCACCGCTGCTCGAGCTAAGCCATCTGCTTTCGGGGCTGATATGTCCATACCGGCAATAAGGCGGGGACTTAAGCCATCACTTGTCCTAGACACCTTGGCTGCCAGATGGCGCTGGATGGCTGGAGCTTGGACAGGGTCAATCTGCCAACTATGAAGCTCTAAAACTTTCACACCCTGATTATAGCCCCTCTATAGTCTGCTGACAACTATCCTCAAGCCACCATTGACAGCCCCATAGTTATAGTGTCATAATAATCTAGCCAAGAAAGCAAAGTGGTAAATGATAAAGATTAGACTAAGAAGAGTTGGAGCCAAAAAAAGACCAAGTTACCGAGTAGTCGTCGCTGATAGCCGGGCACCCCGTGATGGGAGATTCATTGAGGTTATCGGCCATTATGACCCTCTTACCGACCCGGAAACGATTGTCATTGATAAAGAACAGGCACAAAAATGGCTAAGTCATGGTGCTCAACCTACAGATACTGCCCGAAGGCTGCTCTCAAAAGCAGGTATCATCGAAAGTCCAAAAACAAGTAAGGAGAAAACATGAAAGCGCTAGTAGAATTCATCGCCAAATCAATTGTCAACGCACCTGACGAAGTTGTAGTCAATGAAGAAACTGATGAGGAGGGCATAAAACTTACACTCCAGGTTGCCGACGAGGATAAAGGAAGGATTATTGGTAAGCAGGGACGCATTGCTCAAGCCATGCGCACCCTGATTAGAGTCAAAGCAGCAAAACAGGGCACCAGGGCTAGCCTCGAGATCCTTTAATAATATATAGCCACAAAAGAATACTGGCCAGACCAAGGGGTGAAAACCTTAAAGGTTGTATTGTTTGTTCCCCACATGAAGTGTGGGTAATAGTTAAGTAATTTCCAAGTAGGTCTACTGCCAGAAAGTAATGAGACCTTCCGAGCCAGAATTTATAGTCATTGGTAAAATCCTGGCCTCCTCGGGTACCAAAGGTAAACTCAAGGTAGAGGTCTTAACCGATTTCCATGAGCGCTTTACCCCTCAAGCCAAGGTTTGCATCAGCCGCCAACCAATGACTATCAAAAGTGTTGCCTGGCACAAGGGGAAGGTACTCATAAAACTTAATTCGATTGATAGTATTGAGCCAGCACAAAAGCTTAAGGGCAAGTTTATAGAAATTGACCGCAGCCAACTCCACCCCCTGCCGGAAGGGCAATACTACTATTTCCAGATTATTGGGCTCAAGGTGTGGACAGTAGAGGGGGAGCTTGTGGGACATGTCACTGAAATTCTGCCCGGCAAGGGTAATGATAGTTACGTAGTCCGCGGCAGCCGTGGAGAGGTCATCATCCCTGCCATTGAGGATATAATAAAATCTATTGACCTTGAAAAAGGGCGTCTAGTTATCGAACCCATTTCAGGACTTTTGAGCTAACTTTCTATGGAGGAGCAGTTGGTGGCCTCCTTTTCCTCCGTTTTTGCACCACCCTAAGACGAGTCAGGGAGCGACGTAGTGCTGCTTCGACTGAAGCAGCCTCTGCCTTGGATAATTGCCGCTGAAGCTGCTCTTCGGCACGCCTTCTGGCAGCTTCAGCCCGGGCTATATCTATCTCCTCAACCCTCTCCGCAGCATCAGCCAGGATGATAACCCGGTCAGGCCGCACTTCAAGGAAGCCCCCGGATATAGCCAGGTAAAACTCCTCCCCACCCTTCTTTATTCTCAGTTCTCCAGCCTCAAGTGTAGTCATCAGTGGTGCATGATAAGGCAAGATCCCCAGCTCGCCGTCAGTGCCCGGGGCAACCACCAGGTCAACATCATCTGAATAAACTACCCTTTCAGCGCTAACAACATCAAGCCTTATATTAGACACTAGTCAAATCCTATGCACCTAGCTTCTTTGCTTGCTCCACCGCTTCATCTATGGTCCCCACCATGTAAAATGCCTGCTCCGGCAGGTCATCATACTTACCCTCCAGAATCTCCTTAAAACCACGCACCGTTTCCTCCAGCGGCACGTACTTTCCTTTACGGCCGGTGAAAACCTCGGTAACGAACATCGGTTGGGATAAAAAGCGTTGTATCTTACGAGCCCGGTTCACCGTTAGTTTGTCCTCTTCACCGAGTTCTTCAATGCCAAGGATGGCGATTATATCCTGCAGGTCTTTATAACGCTGCAGTACCCGTTGCACCTCCCGCGCCACCTGATAGTGTTCCTCACCAACAATGGCAGGGTCAAGGATGCGTGAGGTTGAACTTAGTGGGTCAACCGCTGGATAAAGCCCCTGCTCAGCAATAGACCGCTCCAGGGCAATCACCGCATCAAGGTGGCCAAAAGTAGTCGCCACCGCGGGGTCGGTGTAATCATCAGCCGGAACATAGACAGCTTGAAAAGAGGTAATTGAGCCCTTCTTGGTTGAGGTAATCCTCTCCTCAAGGGCACCAACTTCTGTCGCCAGGGTAGGCTGATAACCCACCGCCGAGGGCATCCGCCCCAAAAGCGCCGATACCTCCATACCAGCCATGGTATAGCGGTAGATATTATCAATAAAAAGCAAAATATCCTGCCCCTCAACATCGCGGAAGTATTCAGCCATGGTTAGCCCGGTAAACCCGACGCGAAGACGAACCCCCGGGGGTTCATTCATCTGGCCGAAGACCAAAACTGTTTTATCAATCACCCCGGAGGCTTTCATCTCATTCCACAGGTCATTGCCCTCACGAGACCTCTCTCCAATACCGACGAAAACCGAAAAACCCCCGTGCTCAGTGGCAATATTGCGGATAAGCTCCATAATAATCACGGTTTTGCCCACCCCAGCCCCACCATAAGCACCTATCTTACCACCCTTGATAAATGGGGTAATCAGGTCAATAACCTTAAGCCCTGTTTCCATCATCTCAGTAGTCGTCTCCTGCTCTTCAAGTGAAGGCGGGGAGCGGTGGATTGACCAGCGCTCTTTAGTTTTAACCTCCCCCAGGTTATCCAGAGTCTCCCCCATCACATTAAACAGCCGACCCAAGGTAGCTCTTCCTACCGGTACGCTAAGAGCCGCCCCGGTATCTACAGCTTCGGCGCCCCGCTCCAGACCATCGGTGGGTGATAAGGCACAACACCTGACCCAGTTATTGCCGATGTGCTCCTGCACTTCGAGTACCAGCTTGCTGCTGCCTCTCGGAATCTCGATGGCATTATAGAGTTCTGGCAGCTCGCCAGGTGGAAACTCTATATCCACCACCGTACCGATAACTTGGGCTACCTTGCCCTTGGCCATGTTAACCTCCTCAACCTTAAGCCATCGCTACCGCGCCGCCGGTAATGTCAAGAAGCTCATTGGTAATCATCTCCTGGCGTGCTTTATTGTAGATAAGGGTTAATTCATCAATCAACTCATTGGCATTATCAGTGGCGTTGTGCATTGCCACCATTCTGGCTGACTGTTCACTGGCAATAGATTCCAAAATAGCATGGTATACCTGCATCTCAACAAATCTTGGCAGAAGCTCACCCAGTACTGCTGCTGGGTTTGGTTCATAGATGTAGTCTACATTCTCCCCCGCTGGCAAGACCGCTGGTTCCACCGGAAGTAGCTTTTCTATAACCGCCCTCTGCACCAGGGTGGAAATAAACTTGGTATAGACCAAGTAGACCTCATCGTTGGCACCGCTGCTGTAGTCATCAATAACAATCCGAGATACGGGTAGCGTGTCAAGTAAACCCGGTTGGTCACCAAGACGGGTAAACTCAGCAATAATATTGACCTCATAGCGCCGCATAAAATCTCGCCCCTTACAACCAACAGCAATCACTAAAACAGGCACCTTTTGCTCAAGTATGAATGAAGCGGCGATACGATTTATATTGGCAACAAGCCCACCACAAAGCCCCCGGTCAGGGGTAATATGCACCACCGCAATTTT
Source organism: Chloroflexota bacterium (assembly GCA_030602375.1). Lineage (GTDB taxonomy): Bacteria > Chloroflexota > Dehalococcoidia > Dehalococcoidales > JAUVZV01 > JAUVZV01. Next base: position 6,982 of record JAUVZV010000019.1, read on the forward strand.
ATTTACCGCTCTCTTTTGCAGTAGCGGGTGCAATAACTCTCCAGGATAGGATAATGCCGCCAGGTCAGCTATTACCTGGTAAATCTTCTCCGAATAGGGCCGACCTGAAAGACCCCGCTCCTGCGAGCGCCTCATCTTCAAGGTGGCAATCATCTCCATTGCCTTGGTAATCTGGGCGGTACCCTGGATACCCCGTATGCGGCGGCGAATTAAACGAATATTAGCCATTCTTTAACCTTAAAGAAACATAACTTTTTTGAATTCTAAAATAGCTTCCTTTAGTGCCTCTTCAGTTTTCGGGCTAATCTCTTTTTCTTTAGCGATACGCTTCCCTATCTCCGGGTGACTTGTCTCCATAAACCGGTAAAAGTTAGTCTCAAAGGAGGTAACCTTATTTACAGCTACATCATCAAGGTAGCCATTGAGGGCGGCATACAAAATCATCACCTGCTTCTCCAGAGGCAGTGGGGCGTATTGGGGCTGTTTTAGGACTTCGGTTATCCGTTGACCACGCTCAATCTGGTCGCGGGTTGCCTTGTCCAGCTCAGCGGTGCCGAACTGGGCAAAGGCAGCGAGTTCCCTGTATTGAGCCAGCTCCATCCTAAGACTGCCCGCTACCCCCTTCATGGCTTTGGTCTGAGCGGCACTACCTACCCTTGAGACTGATAAGCCGACATTTAAAGCCGGTCTTTGCCCGGCATTAAAAAGGTCAGTCTCAAGATAAATCTGACCATCAGTAATAGAAATAACATTGGTGGGAATGTAGGCAGCGATATCACCGGCCTGGGTTTCAATAATGGGTAGTGCGGTGAGAGAGCCACCACCATATTCAGGAGCATACTTGGCTGCCCTCTCAAGGAGGCGGGAATGGAGATAAAAGACATCACCAGGGTAGGCTTCCCGTCCTGGCGGGCGGCGCAGCAAAAGTGAGAGCTGCCGATAAGCCCAAGCATGTTTGGAGAGGTCATCATAAATTATCAGCACATCCCTTCCCATCTCCATAAATTCTTCACCCATAGCACAGCCAGCATAGGGAGCCAGATATTGTAGGGCAATTGACTCTGAGGCATTGGCTGCCACCACAATGGTGTGCTCCATCGCCCCATATTTTTCCAGAGTCGCCACCACCCGTGCCACCTTGGACGTCTTCTGCCCAATAGCCACGTAGATACAGGTTAAATCACCGCCCCTCTGATTGATAATGCTGTCAAGGACAATGGCTGTCTTTCCCGTCGAGCGGTCACCAATAATTAGCTCCCTCTGCCCCCGGCCAATGGGAATCAGACTGTCTATCGCCTTAATGCCGGTTTGAACCGGGGTATCCACTGACTTGCGCAAGGCAACATGGGGGGCAACCCGCTCCACCGGCCGAGTCTTATCAGTCTCAAACGCACCCTTACCATCCAGGGGGCGACCCAGTGAGTCAACCACCCTACCAATAAGTACCTCACCTACCGGCACCTCAGCCACCCGTCCGGTACTCCTCACCTCATCGCCCTCTTTAATTTCCCTATAGTCACCGAGGATAACCGCAGCCACACTCTCCTCCTCCAAATTCAGGGCAATCCCCCTAACCCCATTGGGGAACCGAAGCAGCTCGTTATACTTAACCGCAGTTAAGCCATGAATCCGGGCAATACCATCCCCAACCTCAATCACCGTGCCAACATCAGCCATGGTTAGCTTGCTATCAAACTGCTCTATCCTCTGCTTAATAACGGAAACAATATCCTCTCCTTGCCTTGCCACCTAAGTTACCTCCGCAATGAAAATTGCTATCTAGTGCTCGCCAGTTCCTCCCTCAAAGCCTGAAGCTTACCTCGGGTGCTGCCATCAATAAGCTTATCACCAATCCTAACTTTAAACCCACCTATTATGCTGGAATCAACCTCTGGCTCAAGCACCACCTTCTTCCCGACCAGGGTGCTAAGATGCTTCTCCAGCTCTAGCTTATCCTCATCTTCAAGTGGAACAGCAGTGGTAAGCAAGGCTCTCTCTATGCCCCGATAACTAGCCACCAGTTGCTCGTAGCCATTGGCTATATCACCTATCATATCAAACTTACCCTTGGCAACAAGTAGATAGACTAGATTTAGCACCAACGGGTTTATATCACCTAAGTGCCGTTTAAAAAGCCTAGCCTTATCCCTAAAACTAAACTTGGGGCTTAAAAGCCACGATAAAAGGGCAGCGTCCCCCTTAAGGCGGGCAATTTGCTTAAGGTCAGACTGCCACCTATCTAGCTCATTCCTTTCCAGCGCAATCTCAAATACCGCCTGTGCATAGCGCTGGGCACGAAACTTTCTTGTCACCTTCACCTACCCAATTAAAATAGGCTAACCCTTCTTCAGGGTTTTAGCTTCTTTTAGCACCTTATCAATAAGCTTGCGGTGTGCTTTTTTATCCAGCGAGCGGTCAATGACCTTTTCTGCTGCCATTATGGTCAGGTCAGCAAACTCCCTTCTCAGCTCATCAATTGCCTCATCCCGTTCTCGCCCAATCTCAATACGCGCCCTATTTATGAGGGCCCCACCCTCCTGCCTTGCCTCCTGCTGTGCCTTTTGTTTAAGCTCCTCGCCAAGTTTAACCGCCCGCGCTATTACCCCCTGCCCTTCCTTACTTGCAACCTCAAGCCTTTTCTTAACCTCCTCATCAGCACGCTCTGCTTTCTCTTTTGCAAGCTCAGCCTGCTCCATACTTTCCCTGACCCTACGGGAGCGCTCATCAAGCATTCTCATCAAAGGCTTATAGGCAACGAGGTAGAGGATACCTAAGAGGATGATAAAATTCACCACTTGCGCCAGCAGTATTGGTAGACTAATCCCCAGTCCTTCCAAGGTAACACCCCCTCACTCAAAAAGATTAAGCCACAAAAACCAAGACGATTGCTACCACCAGGGCATAAATAGCCACCGCCTCGGCAAAGGCAATAGCCAGAATCATGTTGGTCATTATTGGTCCCCTGGCTTCAGGATTACGGCCCAGAGCCTGCATCGCACCCAATCCTAGAATGCCAATGCCAATCCCCGGACCCAGGGCACCTAAACCCATACATATTCCTGCAGCAAGTAACTTCATTGTCTCCGCTTCCATTTCTTCCCCCTTTTTTTAAAACTTACTTATATCTAGCCAAAGACACTCAGGCTACGCCTCTTCCCCCCGGTGAGCAGCAACGGCGATGGTAGCAAAAACCAGGGTTAGGCCACCAAAAATAAGGGCCTGAACAAAACCAAGCAAAAGCTCAAGCCCGTAGAAAGGAACCGCCAATACCCAGGGAACAAGGAATAGCATTATCAATATCAGTATCTCGCCCCCGGTCATATTGCCAAAAAGACGAAAGGTGAAACTGACAATTCTCACCAGCTCACTTAAGGCTTCTAAAATACCGACAAAAATATCAATGACGCCATTAAATAGAAAGCTAATACCATCCCGCAGCTTGCCCTTAAAAAACTTGCCCAACCCTCTCAAAAACCGACTGACATTTAAAAACCTGCTGAGGTATCTCAAGCCCCCGGCAGACCTTATCCCCCAGTACTCAACAAAGGCAAAGGATATAAGGGCTAAGGCTAATGGCAGGTTGATGTCAGTATTAGCCCCCCGCAGCAGGTGCACCGCCTCACCCTCAACACCGGTTAGGACTATTGAGCCAAACCCGGGCAGCAGACTAAGCCAGGCATTTATTATCACAAAGAGAAAGATACTAGCTACCAAGGGAAAGAAGCGGCGGCCATTTTCCTCGCCGGCTACATCCTGACATAATTTAAGCAGCCACCCCAGAACAGACTCAAATATGACCTGCAACTTCTGCGGAATAAGCCTCATCCTTCGGGTTACAGCAAATGAGATTGCCACCAGCGTCAGGATACTGAGCCAGGAAGCCAAGATGGTGTTGGTGATGGGGAAGCCAAAGAGACGAAAAACTACCTCGGGTGGGAGGTGAGGGTCAGGTCTGGAGACACTAAGCCAGCTAGGCAGACCCAAATCGCCTAAGATACTCCTGCCCAGAGCACCACTAATAAAGCTAATGCCAAACAGTGCCACAATGATTAAAAAAACTGCCCCTAAAAAAGGACGTTTAAGACCTAAAAAGCCCCGCTTAGGCACTATTTATTCCCCTTATTCTTTTGGTTCCGAAGAAATGGCAAAAGCATTTGATAAACACCCCAAAAAGCCACCGCCAATCCGACTAGTAACCCTACTATCACTAGAATAGGTGTAGTATTAAATCTACTGTCAAGCCAGAGACCACCAACCACACCCAGTAGAATTGAACCGGCAATATAAAAACCCACCCCGACTAGCCTTAGTGCCACAACCCACCTCATATTAGCCTCAAACAGCCTCAGCGGTCAAGCTCATCCTTACCACTAAAAAGCCCCAAAGCTGCCGGCTCTAGGGCTTACTAATGTAATTTAGCAGAACAGTAACGTTTATACTTCTTACTACATCAAGTCTACTTCTGGCAAAACAGCCGAGAAAAGTCCCCATTAAAATCTTTCAAGAAATTGTGCATATCCAGCCTATCATCACCACTTAGCCCATCTTTATCCCTAAACCTCTGAAACTCGACCTCGGTAAGGTCACTGGTGACCTCAGGCACCTTACTCTCCTTTACTACTGCCGCTACCAGACATTGCGTGTGGCAAAAGGGACAACGCACTTTGATAAACCATAAATTCTCCTCATGACCGACAATGTCAATATTATCTACCTCATAACCACGCCCGCACACATCACACTTCACCTTAGTCATCAGTTTTTTAATCAGACCTTCTTCCACTACTAAGACCTTCGCTTTTCAAAGTCATCAAAATCAAGGGTATCAATGAAGTCAGAGAAAGCTGATAGTTTCTTTAACTCCTCATTACTAATTTTCTTGCCCTTCTCACCAGTCTCACCGGGTTCTCCTTCTTGGGTAATAGGTTTACCAGTTTCCTGGTCAAGCAAGATGCCCGCCTTATCTAATACCGTCTCCTCAGCATAGATCGGCACCCCTACCCTCACCGCCAATGCTAAGGCGTCACTGGGACGAGAATCAATCTCTATTTTTTCACCATTCACATTGAGAATAATCTTGGCGTAAAAGGTGTCTTTCTGCAGGTCACTGACGATGATAGAATCAACAGTAGCCCCTAAGGCATTAAGAATCGAATGCAGCAGGTCGTGGGTCAAGGGTCTGGGGACAGAAGCCCCCTGAAGCTTAACCGCAATGGCATCTGCCTCAGCGGGGCCAATCCAAATGGGTAAATAGCGCTCGGCCATCTTTTCCTTGAGGATTACCACCCTTTGGTAATTCATCAGACTAACCCGGATGCTATCAATAGTCATTTCTCTCATCGCCAACCATCCTCTTTTCAGGGCAGCGTAATTAATTCTACTCCACATCACCACCACTGTCAACCTGAAATGTGGAAATTATAATTTAACTAAAACTTCTTAGGTCTCTTTGGGTAAACCGCCTCATTATGGTATAATAATTAAAGTGACCAAGGGTAAAGCTTTAACCAGCCCAAGCCAAAAAAGAGCCAGACACAAACTTCCACCCCGCTTACCTTGCTACTTAAGAAGCTAGACTCAAGGAGAAAAATTATGACCGCAGTCCACAAGACTATTGTTTGGTTTAATGAGGTTACCAAGGAAGATGTGAGCTTAGTAGGTGGTAAAGGGGCAAACTTGGGTGAAATGACTAATGCTAAAATACCCGTTCCGCCGGGCTTTATTGTCACTGCGGCTGCGTATTTTGACTTTCTTAAGCAATCAAAAACCATTGATGAAATCCGCAGATTGCTTAAGCCGCTAGACCCCAACGATTCAAAGCAGCTTCAACAAACCTCAGCCCAGATTAAAGAGGTGATTCTAAAGGCTACTATGTCACCAGAGCTAGCTGAGGAGATTAAGCAGGCCTATACCAAGATGGGCCGAGGACTGGTTGCCGTCCGTTCTTCAGCCACCGCTGAAGACCTGCCTGAAGCCTCCTTTGCCGGGCAGCAAAGCACCTTCCTCAATGTTGAGGGTGGGGATGAGGTCGTTTTAGCAGTTCAGGACTGCTGGGCATCCCTTTTTGAATCCCGAGCCATTTTCTACAGACAGCAACAGAACTTTGACCATTTAAAGGTTGGCATTGCCGTGCCAGTACAAAAAATGGTGCAATCCCAGACGGCGGGGGTCATCTTTACCCTTGACCCACTAACCAATGATAGAAGCCGGATTGTAATTGAGGCTGTATACGGGCTGGGGGAAGCCATTGTTTCGGGGGATGTAACCCCCGATTATTATGTAATTGATAAAGTAGTCTTAAGGATAATTGACAAGAAGATAAGCAGGCAGCCATGGAAACTTATCAGGAACACAGGCTCTGGCGAGGCAGAAAGCAATATTAAAGTGCCGGTTGACCCTCAAGAACAGAACGCACAGAAACTGGCTGATATCGACATATTAAAGCTAGCTAACCTGGCAAAACAGATCGAGACACATTATAAGTTCCCTCAAGATATTGAATGGGCCAAAGATGATAACGAGATTTTTATTGTCCAGACCCGCCCGGTAACCACTATCAAGCAAGCAACAATAAGCAAGACTGAAACCGAATTTGAAGCCAAGGTGCTTTTAACTGGGGCACCAGCCAGTCCCGGTATGGCTTCAGGGCCAGTGACAATAGTACCCGATGCCTCCCGCATTGATAGGGTCAAAAAGGGTGATGTCCTGGTTGCCGAAATAACTACCCCCGACTTTGTGCCGGCAATGAAACGAGCCGCAGCCATTTTAACCGACCGTGGCGGCAGAACAGCACACGCCGCCATCGTCAGCAGAGAGCTGAGTATCCCCTGTATTGTTGGAGCTGAGCAGGCAACCAATACCCTTAAGGACGGACAGATAATCACCATTGATGGCTCAACAGGTAAGGTTTATGAGGGCAATGTGGTCAAAGAAAAGGTGGCTTTAGCCAAAAAGCCCAAACAAAAAATTAAGACCAAAACCAAGGTTTATGTAAACCTAGCCCAACCGGAACTGGCTGATGTTGCCGCGACTAGGGATGTGGATGGAGTCGGGCTACTTCGGGCTGAGTTTATCATTGCCCAGATTGGTGAGCACCCTCGCTATATAATCAGTCAGCACCGAGAGAAGGAATTTATTAATAAGCTTGCCGAGGGGATTGCTGCCTTCGCCAAGGCTTTTAACCCCCGCCCGGTAGTCTACCGAACCACCGATTTCAAGACCAATGAATACCGGGAACTTAAAGGCGGTCAAAAATACGAAGAAGTGGAAGAGAATCCGATGCTAGGCTATAGGGGAGCCTCCCGTTACATCAGGGAACTGGACGCCTTTGAGTTAGAATTGGAAGCAATAAAGAAGGTAAGGCGCAGCTATCGTAACTTGTGGGTGATGATTCCTTTTGTAAGAACTGTTGAGGAAATGGCAAAAACCAAAGAGCTACTGGAATCCTTCGGGCTGAAACGCTCTGAGGACTTTAAACTCTGGATGATGGTTGAAGTCCCGTCTAACATCATCCTCCTTGAAGAATTCCTAAAAGTAGGCATTGATGGTATATCCATTGGCTCAAACGACCTGACCCAGTTTATCTTAGGAATTGATAGAGACAGCCCCAAATTGGCCGATGAATTTGATGAGCGAAATGAAGCGGTGCTGGTAGCTTTAGAGAGGGCGATTAAAGTCTCGGGGGCGATGGGAGTTACCTCTTCCATCTGCGGGCAAGCCCCCTCGGTATACCCTGAACTTACTGAAAAGCTGGTGGAATGGGGTATTACCTCAGTTTCAGTAAGCCCGGACATGATTGATACCACCAGAGAGATAATTGCTCAAGCAGAGGCAAGACTAAAACTTAATGATTAGTCGGCTTAACATTCGTCAGCTTGCTGAAGAAAAGGAGGAAGGCCTGTCTCCGTATGCTCAAAAAAGCAGGCTCTCCCGAGGCAGGCTAAGAGTAGAAGAGCCCTGCCCGGTGCGCACTGCCTTCCAACGCGACCGAGACCGAATTATCCACAGTAAGGCCTTCCGCCGTCTCAAGCATAAGACACAGGTTTTCATTGCGCCACTGGGTGACCACTATGTGACCCGGCTCACTCATACCCTAGAGGTAGCACAAATCGCCCGCACCATATCTAGAGCCCTAAACCTCAATGAGGACTTGACTGAGGCAATCGCCTTGGGACATGACCTGGGGCACACCCCCTTTGGTCACGTCGGGGAGGAAGCCTTAAATGAGCTCTACTTTAAAGGATTCAGACATAATGAGCAAAGTCGGCGCGTGGTTGACCTTTTAGAAAAGGAGGGTCAAGGGCTCAACCTCACCTGGGAAGTCAGAGACGGCATCCTAAATCACTCCAAAGAAGAGGGGGATATTCTAGGTAAGAGCGCCGGCAAGGCAAGTACCCTAGAGGGTGAGGTGTGTAAGCTCGCCGATGCCATCGCCTACATCAATCATGATATTGGAGACGCTATCCGGGCCGGTATCATCAGCGAGAACGATTTGCCACTGGGACCGATTAGTGTGCTGGGACGCTTTCATTCACAACGCATCAATACTATGGTCTGTGATGTAATTTCACACTCCTGGGCGGCAAGGGGCTCAAGCACCGAGATGCCAACTATAGGTATGAGTGCCGAGGTGCTTAAGGCGACCAATAACCTGCGTGACTTCCTTTTTGAGCGGGTATATAATTTACGTTTAGCTCAAGAAGAGACAGCAAAGGCCAGGGAGGTGGTGAGAAAGCTTTATCACTATTTCTGCCAGCATGAAGACAAGCTGCCAGCAGAGTACCGCCTCCACGGTGATGACAGCGAGCAGAGGGTGGTTGATTATATCGCCGGTATGACTGACCAGTACGCCTTAAGAGTGGCTGAAGGACTGTTATTGGTCAAGACAAAAGACAAGGTTATATAGTTTATGAGTGTTATTGACGAAATAAAGCAAAAATTAGATATCGTAGAGGTTGTTGGCGAGTATGTCACCTTAACTAAAGCTGGACGAACCTTTAAGGGGCTATGCCCACTCCATAGTGAGAAGCACCCTTCCTTCTATGTCTATCCCGAGCAGCAGAGCTGGCACTGCTTTGGCGCCTGCAACAGCGGCGGTGATGTGTTTTCTTTCATCATGGAAAAACAGAATATCATCTTCGGGGAGGCGCTGCGGCTGCTGGCGCAAAAAGCCGGGGTTAGCATCCCTCAGACGTCCAAACCAGAAGCAGAGCAGAAAGAGCTAGAAAGGCTATATCAGGCTAATGAGGCGGCTGCCCAATATTTTCATGACCTACTTAACTCCGAAGCCGCGGAAAAGGCGAAAAACTATCTGATTAGCCGAGGTCTTGAAGCCAAGACGGTTGCCAGCTTTAACCTGGGCTACAGCCTTAGTAGCTGGGAAGCCCTAAAGCAACACCTTGCCGAGAGGGGTTATGCCACAAATGAGCTACTCAAAGCCGGTTTGATTTTAGAGGCGGAGAATGGCCAAACCCGTGACCGATTCCGTAACAAACTCATGTTCCCCATCTACAATGTGAGGGGACGAATTATCGGCTTTGGGGCCAGGGTGCTTGACGAGAAACTACCCAAATACATAAACTCACCACAAACGCCGATGTTTGATAAGAGTAGCTCCCTATATGGCATCAACCTGGCCGTGGCCGCAATAAGGGAGCAGGATTTGGCAGTCATTGTTGAGGGCTATATGGATGTCTTAACCGCCCATCAAAATGGTTTTAGCAATGTAGTTGCCTCAATGGGAACCTCAGTTACTGAAAGACAGGTAGCCAGCTTAAAGAAGCTAAGTAGAAATATAGCCTTAGCCCTTGATGCTGATGCTGCTGGAGAGGAAGCTATGCTGCGCAGTGTGAGCTATGAAAACACCCTTGGCGCTGAGGTAAGGATAATTCAAATGCCTGAAGGCAAAGACCCGGATGAGGTCATCAAAGAAAATGCCTCATCATGGCAGCAGCTACTGGGAAAAGCTTTACCCGTCGTCGACTATTATTTCAATCGGGTTACCTCTTCTCTCGACCTAGAAAGAGCTAGGGATAAGTCTGAAGCCGCAGATAAACTCTTGCCCATTATTGCCGAAATAAAGGATATGGTGCGCCAAGCCCACTATTTACAAAAACTGGCTCGCCTAATTAAAGTTAGCCAACGTAGCCTTGAGACTCTTCTGGCTAAGGTTAAATCCAGCCAAAGCAAATTTAAAGCCCTGGGGCCAAAAGAGGAAACTGCCCAGGCGCCTAAACCATTTCTCTCAAGCCCCGTTGAAGAATACTGCCTCACCCTGCTGCTTAAGTACCCTGAACTTAAAGCTAAAACGGAGGGGCTTTTGCCAGAATACCTTGAAAACAGCGAAAACCGCGAAATCTTTCTTG
>JAUVZV010000039.1 GCA_030602375.1 Chloroflexota bacterium
AGAATCTACTACTACTTCTTCTACTTCTACTTCTTCTTCTTCTACTAGATACTACTAGATATACTGGTAGTAGGGATCGACCTCATGATGAGATATCTCATAATAGAGACCTCATAATGTGACACATGCTCATAGACATAATACTGTGAGACAGTGATACTAACCTACATACAGACAGTAGGACAGTATGTCAGTCAGACAGTAGGTGAGACGGTCAGTGGGTAGGTGAGACCGTCGGTGGGTAGGTCAGACGGTCAGTGGGTAGGTGAGTAAGTAAGTGAGTGGGCAATTCGCCTATTACAATTAGGCTCGGAGTCCTATTCCCCCGAAGTGCCTACCGGGGAAAAGCCAAATCCCTTCTCAGGAGTTACCTCTAATCTCCTGCAAAGGCAGAAGTTCAATAGACAAGCTCGAATCTCTTCGCAAAAGTTCTTGCTTTTAACCTGCACGGTCTACCAAACAGATCACGAATCGACAATCGGCATGAGATTAGATTAGATTAGATTAAAAGCCAACTCAAAGGTTCTACCTATCGTACAGTACCGCCCACCATAGCATCAGTTCCAGCGGTCAACTGCACGGTCAGCAGGCGATGATTTTTAGGTGAGTTTACCTCTAGCATCAATCTCCCAAACTGCTTCAACACGGTCATTGCTGATAGCAAAATACTGGTCATAAAGATTCACCGTAGTGCAGACATGGCTGGGGTAGATTTCTATTTTATCGCCTATCTTAAGTCTTAAGGAAGGCTCTCCAAGTTCTACCTTACCATGCTCCTCCCATACTCTTGTCAGCTTGGCGCCAGCGATATCCTTTATTTCAGGCATCCCAGACTCTGTAGATAAAGCCTTACTGCCAGCATCAATTAGTACATAGTCTTCTTCAGGGTGAGAGACAACCGTGGCTAAAACTGTTAAGGCACGCTCAAAATCGGGCATTATCGGGTAGTAGTTACTATCCATAAAGATGTAAGTGCCGGGTTGAATCTCAATTATCCCGGGTAATTTACCCGTTTCTTTGTAGGTTACCGTGCCTGAGGCACTGACTATATCAACCCTCAAACCAGCTAATTTAGCCATCTCGGCCGTCTTGACCAGCAAACCAACATCCTCTTTTACTCGGGTGGCTCGTTCCTCAGGCTCAGCAACATGCTGCAGGTGCCCCTCATATCCCATAAAACCGCAAAATTTAAGACCCGGGGCAGTGTCTACATATTTAGCCAGTGACAAGGCAGCTTCTCCAGGCTTAACCCCACAGCGGTGTAAGCCGACATCAAGTTCGACTATAATTCTTATCTTGACCCCTTTCGCCGCAGCGGTAGTAGATAACTGGTCCACGTTTTGACGATTATCTACCGCTACTATAACATCAGTATTTCGTGCTAGGTTTATCAGCCGCTCTATTTTCGCTACGCCAATTATCTGATTGCCGATAAGGATATCGTTAATACCAGCGGCGGCCATGACTTCAGCCTCACCTAGTTTGGCGCAACCGATACCAACGGCTCCAGCTGCCAATTGTTTCTGAGCCAAAATAGTTGACTTATGAGTTTTAATATAAGGACGAAGACTTACTCCCTCAGCGCTGGCGAATTTGGCCATTTTGCTGATGTTTTGCTCCATGGCAGAGACATCAACAAGTAAAGCCGGGGTGTCAATATCCCACTTGGGCATTCCTATCTGGTCAGAGTGTTTTTCAATTGTGCTTCCGCTCACCGCTTTCCCTTCTAGAGGCTATCAATTACTCCGCAAATGTTCTCTTTGATTCTTATCATGATAGCTAGGGTAAAGGTGCTTTAAGTATTTGTCAAGTTAAAAGTCACTTTCAGGAAATCGGCAAAGGACTTTTCTGCCTACGGTCCAGCCAAACTACAATTAAAGCCAGCAAGGCAACACCAACACTCAAAGTCAAACCCAGTTCAACCCCGGCAAATTGAGCAACAAAGCCCATTAGCGGTGCCCCGATGGCAACACCAGCGGTAAGAAGGGCGTGAAATACCCCGGTTACCCTGCCCAACTCCTCAGGTGCCGAGTAATCCACAAGTAAAGCAGATATTGAGGGGAATAAAAGCGCATAGGCTGCCCCCAAGAGAGTCATTGCCATCGCCAGCGAGGGGAAGGTTTTGAGGTTAGGCACTACACTTAGAGTAACTACGATAAGGCACAGGCCAATAAATACCGGCGTCCACCGCCCCACTTTGTCAGAGAGGCTGCCACTTGGAAATTGAAGTAAAATAAAGCTAATAACAAAGATAGAAAGCAACATCCCTACATGAAATGCCTCCATGCCCAAACCTCTCAGATATAACGGGAGCAGTGTTACCAGAGAGCCAAAGATGAAGTACTGAGCAAATACACAGCAATATGAGGTCAGGAGCCCTTTTCTTACCAGTTTCCTTCTCCTCCCACTGACATCGGCAGCAGGCTTTCTTGCCACTCTCACCCCGGCTTTATCCTTAGGCATTACCACCGCCAAGATTACACCTAAAATCAAAAACGCTGCACCGAGGTAGAATACAAACTCGTAACCGAAACGGGAGGCGATAACCCCGCTTAAGCCATAGCCAATGAGGGTAGCGGTGCCTAACGACATTCCGTAGAAGCCCATGACCCTACCTTTTCGTGCTCCGGTTGCGTCTACAGCGGTAATTGACATTGTGGCTGGACCCACCAGCCCACCACTTACCCCATGAAATAGACGCACCAAGATAAGGTGAAGGGGTAAGCGACATAGGGAGTAACTAAACATTGCCAAGGCATCCCCCAGTAGCCCTAAAATAAGCGGTCTTTTGTAACCGAATCTGTCAATTACCCGCCCGAAGAAGATATTGGCCGGGGTGTTGGTCACCGAGTAAAGCCCCACAATTAACCCCACCATCCCCACACCAACACCAAGTTCTGAGGCATAGAGTGCCATTATTGGAATGAGCAGATGGGTGTCCAGAAAACCAAGGAAGGTGATAGCGAAGTTTAGCGGAAAAAGAATCCTAATCCGAGGTAATCCAATCTTTTCGGCCGCTGGGGAGTTAGTGTCGGCTTGCATCAAGCCCTATGATAGCACCCGGACCCCAGACACACAACGATATCAAAGCTAATAGCAGTCCTTCAGAATCTGGACAATGGCTTTTTTGTCCAGCGTGGTGGGATTTGAGTCAAGCTGCCCGGGGAGAGCCGTCCTGATGGTGTTGTCAGCGATATCCTCAAACTGCCCCGGCTTGATACCCAGGTCTTGCAAGTGTAGCCTCATCCCTACTTTTTCTAGCCATTTTTCTGTGGCTCTTAAGCCGTCTGCCTCACCGAAGATATTCCTGCCCAGTAAAGCCAGCCTTTCCTGCCTGACCGTCTGGATACTGCGCATCCAGGCCGGGAGCAGTACTGCCAGGCTAGTACCATGAGCTATGTCAGTAAAGGCACTTAAGGCATGCCCTATGGCATGAAGCGGCATCAGGCCGGCGCCGCCGCCCAGATTACCAAACTGTGACATGGCTACCGTGCTTGCCCATACCAGCTGAGTCCGAGCTTCAATATCATCCAGTTTAGCCAGTACCTTGGGTAAGGAATTAATGACCATCTTGAGCACCGTCTCCAGAATGCCGTCAGTGAGGGCAAAGGGGGCTTTGGTGGTAAGGTAACGCTCCACAGCATGGCTGAATATATCTGCCCCTCCCTGCGCCGTTATCTTTGCCGGCAGGGTAAGGGTAAGCTCCGGGTCCATTACGGCCACCTTGGGGAAAATATAAGGTGTCCTTAAGGCCACTTTTTCATGAGTTTCCCAGTCAGTAACTACCGCAATGTGGTCGGCTTCAGAGCCGGTAGCGGCTAGGGTTGGTATCATCAGTGTGGGCAGGGCAGCAGTTACCTCAAGCTCACGAGTCATATACCGCCAGATTGGTTCGCTAGTTAAGGCACCCACCGCAATCACCTTGGCTGCATCCATGGCACTACCCCCACCCAGACCAATAATCACATCAACCTGCTTTTCCTTGGCAAAGTTTATTGCCTCCTCTACTGTGGTGCGACGAGGGTTAGGTTCCACCTCTTCAAAAACTACCGCCTCAACCCCATTTTCTTTAAGGCCAGCTAAAACACGGTCAAGGTAGCCAAGCTTGCGCATATCGGGATAGGTAACCACCAGCGCCTTTTTACCTATTCCTTTTACCTCCACCCCCGCCTGAGAAATAGCCCCGGCAGCAAAGATAATTTTTGTCGGTAAATGAAATGTGTAGAGCATTAAATATCCCTCCTTAGCTTAAATAAAGGCTAATAGCTTCCAGTAGTATATAGCGTCCAGTTTCCCCAGTCAACAAGCCTCCGAGTGAGCCAAAGCTTTGGCCTTATTTTTTCTTGGCTTCTTCCCAGAGGGCATTTTGTTCCTCAAAGGAGAGCTCACTCAAGTTTATCCCGCGCTGGCGACAGACCTCCTCCATATAGGCAAAGCGGCGATAAAAACGCTCATTTGCCTCCCTCAGTGCCGTTTCCACCTCAACCCCAAGATGACTGGCAATATTAACCAAGGTAAAGAGCAAATCGCCGAACTCCCTAGCTCGCTCTGCCTTATTTGACACCTCCTTAAGCTCTCTAACCTCCTCAGCTAACTTTTCGATGATGCCACCGGTATCCTCCCAGTCAAAGCCGACCCGGGCTGCCCGATGCTGAATCTCCTGACTATAACTAAGGGCGGGGAGCTTTTTGGGCACACTATCCAGCATTGAGCTACTCTTATCCCTCTCCTCCTTCTTCAAAGCTTCCCAGTTACGCAGTACCTCTGCGGTATCCTTTACCTCTACTTCGCCAAAGACATGGGGATGGCGGCGGATTAGTTTATCGGTAATACTGCTTATGACATCGGCTAATTTAAATTCCCCGGCTTCCTGAGCAATCTGGGCATGCAGTACCACCTGCATTAAGAGGTCACCTAACTCCTCGCAAAGTTTCGGCATGTCCCCCTTATCCACAGCCTCAAGCGCCTCGTAGCATTCCTGAAGCAGGTTTTCCCTTAAGGAGGCATGGGTCTGCTCTCTGTCCCAGGGACAGCCATCTGGGGCTCGCAACTTTCGGACAATACTAACCAGTAAGTCAAACTGGCTTAAGTCTTTGGGTTGGGACAAGAAACCTCCTTTTTGTTCTATCTAAACCGAGGGCAATATAGCACCGATGAACTGCCGCTGTCCCCGCAAAAACTCGCCGGCAGGTAGGGCACGCTTGCCCTCCAACTGCACCGTTAACACCTCTAAAACCCCGTCCCCGGTGCCGACGCCAAATACTCCTTCAGGTAGGGCCACTACTTGCCCGACCTTGAGTTTCCCCCCTGCGACTAGAGGTCTAGCTTCAATAACCTTAAGCTGCTTACCTTGCCATCGGGTGTAACACCCTGGCCAAGGCTGAAAAGCACGCACCCGCCGCCAGATATCTTGAGCCGAGTGCTGCCAGTCAATCTCACCTTGCTTAGAAGAGATTAAAACAGAATAGCTCGCCTGGGTTTCATCCTGAACTTGGGGGCTAAGCTCACCCCTCACCCAATGCGGTAAAACTTCTTGTAGCAACGAAGCGGCAATGAGGGATAATTTAGCGCTAAGCGAGCCGGTAGTATCACGTGAAGAAATTGGAACTTGTGCCCTAGAGAGTACTGGACCAGTATCCAGACCTTCGTCCATCAGCATAATGCTTACCCCGCTAAACTCATCACCAGCCAGAATAGCCGCTGTAACTGGTGAAGCACCACGAAATCTGGGTAATAGTGAGGGGTGAAGATTAAGACACCCGCATCGTGGAATATCCAGGATGGTGCCGGGCAGGAGCTGACCAAAGGCAGCCACCACGACAAGATCAGGATTAAAACTTTCAAGTTCCTTTGCCGCCTCAGCCCCTTTTAAACTCGCTGGCTGCACCACCGGCAGCTTTAAACTTAAAGCTGCCCGCTTTAGAGGAGAAAAGCTTAAGTCACGTCCTCGCCCGGCTGGTTTGTCCGGCTGGGTATAAACCGCCACCACCTGGTATTGATTCAGCACCAGGTAATTAAGGGGTAAGAGGGCAAACTCGGGGGTGCCCATAAAAACAATGCGCAATTTTTTTCTCCTGCCCTTAAATTGTAACACCAAAAAATTTTGCCGACAACTGACCACTTTGTATCTGTGAAATAAATAATCAACAAAAGAAAAAGCGCTGAAGAGTTTGCAAGGGAAGGTCTAAGTCAAAAACTGCCATCAACGAACATCAAAAACCTTGCTTTAAAAAAACAATGGTATTATCCTAAGAGGAGCCACCTCTTAAACCTCCCTCAAACCTCAACCAAGTCCTCTATCGGCGCCAGCCATCTAAAAATCAGGTCAAGCGGTAAGGAGAGAGTAAATGCTGGATGGGTCGGCACAAGAAATCTGGAGAGCTGCCTTAGGGGAACTAGAGATTCAAGTCAGTAAACCAAATTACCGCACCTGGTTTGAGAAAACCGAAGGCCTTGACTATGAAGATAACGAGTTTGTTATCGGGGCACCCAACACCTTTGTTGCCGAATACCTAGATAAGAACCAACGCTCTTTGATTGAAAAGACCCTGATTGGTATTACTCACCAGAAGGTAAAGGTCAAATTCTGCGTTATTGCCCAGCCTCAAGACTCAACCGGTAGCGTGAGCGCCAGAGAAAAACCCGCCTCTTTGACGAAAGCAGATACCCCCAGGTTCAACCCTAAATATATCTTTGACACTTTTGTGGTGGGCAACTCTAACCGCTTAGCCTATGCGGCTGCTTTAGGGGTCGCCGAAAAGCCGGGAACAAGTTTCAATCCACTATTTATCTATGGGGGGCCAGGTCTGGGTAAGACACACCTGCTTCATGCCATAGGGCATATGGCCCAAGCAAGTAACTTAAACTTGCTTTATGTTAGTGCCGAGCAATTTGCCAATGAGTTTATCAACGCTATCCGAGAAAGAAAGACAACAGAATTCCGTAGTAAGTATCGAAGTGTTGATATGTTACTGATTGATGATATCCATTTCATTGCCGGTAAGGAACAGACTCAAGAAAACTTCTTCCACACCTTTAATGATTTACATAACGCTAGTCACCAAATTGTCGTCACCAGCGACTGCCCGCCTAAAGCAATGCCGCTCCTAGAAGAGAGACTGCGTTCCCGCTTTGAATGGGGGCTAATTGCTGACATCGAGCCGCCTGATTTGGAGACGCGCCTGGCTATCCTAAGAGTTAAGGCTGAGCAAAGCAGGGTCGAGATTACCCCGGATGTACTGGAGTTTATCGCCCTGCAGATTAAGCAGAACATAAGAGAGCTGGAAGGTAGTCTAAATCGGGTTATCGCTTACTCAAGGCTGCTTAAAGCTCTAATTACCCCTGAGCTAGCAGCACGGGCACTGGAAAATATAGCTAGTAAAGCCCCGGATGGTACTTTAATCACACCAAAACTGGTGATAGACATTGTAGCCTTCAGTTTTAACCTGACTTCCGAAGACATCAAAAGCCAAAAAAGAAACCAAACAACGGCTCTTGCCCGACAGATTGCAATGTACCTTTTAAAACAGGAAACCAACTTAAAACTGACTCAAATTGGTAAAGAAATAGGGGGTAGAGACCATTCCACCGTTATCCACGCTTGTGAAAAGATTGCCAACAATATTGACTACGACCCCTCTCTTAGACGCAAAATACTTGATATCCAGCACAACTTGTACTCCAAGCGAAAGGTAAATAAATTTCGATAATCTTTTATTATCCACCCTTTAATCCCCATATTTCAACAGTCAGCCAAAGCTTGAGCCAAAA